>JAZOWR010000069.1:0-9226 GCA_045659345.1 Ructibacterium sp. | reverse complement strand
TCGCTGAAATCGAAGCGAGAGGTATCAGCCGGACAGAAGCAGCCATGAGATTACTGCCACATTATGACAACCGCTCTGATGCCTACCATGTATTCCGCAAATGGATGAGAAAGAAGCGGATGCCGAGATATGTCTACTTGGGCATGAAGGAGTTGCTGGATGGAACTGTATGAGGAACTTCGGAAATTGACCGAAGATTTAGAAATCAGCATCCGGCAGTTACGCAAGACAGGCACGGCATACGCACAGTGCGAAAAGGACTATAAAGTCTTGCTGAGACAGGAGTGCTTGAAACTCAGGGATGAAGGCATGGCAATCGGCATGATTGATAAAACGTGCTACGGAATCCCGGAAGTTGCCGAAGCTAGGTTTCAGAGAGATGTAGCAAAGGCGGTGTTTATCGCCAATCAGGAAGCGATAAATTCAATCAAGCTGAGAATGCGACTGATTGAGAATCAAATCCAGCGAGAATACGCAAACACAGGAGTAGGGAATTTATGACAGACAAGGAGAAGTGGTTCAAGGCAAAAGAAGCTGCCAAGTATGCCGGAGTATCACTTGCCACAATCAGCAAAGCTATCCGTGAAGGCAAGCTTGTAGCCAGTCAGATATCTGATTCATCCAAATATGGATATCACTACAGGATAACGGAATCGGCTTTGTATGAGTGGGTTGAAGACAGAAAGACAGTCAAGGCAAATGCCATTGTCACATCAAAAGTGCCGAGCGAGATGACGATAGAAGACATTGCAAAGGAAATCACGCTCCGCATACAGAAGGCCTATGATGCTGGCTTCAAAGACGGTAAGAAAGTCGGCAAGGCAGAAGCTATGGAAGCCGTCAAAGGAGTAAAGGTATGAACCAGTGTGAACAGATATTAGCCTACATACAGGAGCATGGGAGCATCACTCCTATGGAAGCGTTAAATCACTGTGCCTGTATGAGATTATCGGCACGAATCCATGACTTACGGGCAGAAGGGCATGATATCCGCATGGAAGTGGTCACGGTGAAAAACAGATATGGGCAGAAGGTAAGGGTATCGAGGTATAGCTTGAATGGCTGAAAGACGGATGTTTGCAAAGACAATAATCGACAGTGATGCATTTATCGACATGCCGATCACTGCACGGCTGCTCTACTACGATTTAGGAATGAGAGCGGATGATGATGGATTTGTGAACTCTCCGAAGAAGATTATGCGGATGGTGGGAGCATCTCAGGACGATCTCGCCATCCTCATCACAAAGAAATTCATCATTCCGTTTGAAACAGGAGTGGTGGTCATCAAACACTGGAGAATCCACAACTACATCAGACAGGATAGAAAACACGAAACCAAGTACGAACAGGAAATGGCACAGTTGACGGTCAAAGAGAACGGTGCCTACACATTGACTGCCACATGTCAGTCAACTGTCAGTCAACTGCCTGACAGTTGCCCTACCGAGGATAGGTTAGGTAAGGATAGGTTAGTAGAGGATAGGTTAAATACATATTGTGCGGAAGCTGACGAAGTCATCGACTATCTCAACATGAGAACAGGCACAAAGTACCGTCATGTTGATTCGACCCGGAAGCATATTCAAGCAAGATTGAAGGAAGGCTTCTCCGTACAGGACTGCAAAGATGTAATCGACAAGAAGTGTGTTGAATGGATGAACTCAGACATGGAGAAATATCTCAGACCGCAGACATTGTTCAATTCTGAGAAATTCCAAAACTATCTGAATGCTCCTATAAAGCAACGGAAAGGACAGAACGTATTTTGACAAAGGAAGAAGTAAAACAGATTCTCACATATCTGAAAAACCAGTTCCCACAGTCCTTCAGCCATTTGCAGTCCGATAACGATGCAAACATGTTTGTGGCAATCTGGCATGACATTCTCAAGGATGAAGATCCAAAACTGGTACAGGCAGCAGTTAAGAGACTGGTAGCCGAGAATACATCCGGCTTCGCCCCTAACATCGGCATGATCCGCAACAAGATGAAGGACATTGCCGGACTGAAACCTCTTGATGCTGATGAAGCTTGGAAACAGGTAAGACTGGTGTGGTCGAGAATCGCAAGTGACAGACCAGATGAAATCAGAGAAGAGTGGGAACAGTTGCCATCGGCAGTGAAGAGAATCTACAGTCCAGCAGACTTAATCGAACTGGCATTCCATACCACATCACATGATATCGAAGCATTTGAAAAGCCGAGATTCATGAAGACATATCAGTCCATCTCTGAGAGCGAATTGTCTCAGCAGTTGGAACACAAGACAATCACGGCATTAGCCATTGAAGCGAAAGGAAGGTTATTAATCGAATGAACAAAGCAATTATTTGCGGAAGAATCACATCGGAGCCGGATATCAGAATGACATCGACTGGCAAGAAGGTATGCAAATTCACTCTTGCCGTGGATGACGGAAAGAATGCAGACGGATCACGCAGAACACAGTTTATCGACTGTGATGCATGGAACCAGTCAGCGGAGTTCCTTGAGAGATATGTAAAGAAGGGAAACCGCATTCTGGTGGAAGGCAGACTGAACAAAACATCCTATGAGAAGGATGGACAGAAGCACTATCCCACAACCGTGGTCTGTGACCGCATAGAGTTCGCTGACGGAGCAAATCAGCCACAGAATGAACAGACATCCGTGGTTAAGCAGAATGCCCCTAGAACGGCTCAGAATCAGCCGAAAGCAAGAGATGAATTTGGCTACCCCACAGATTTCAATGCTCCAATAGATGTTGATGATATGGATCTTCCCTTCTAGGAGAGAAATCATGATCGAGTGTAAAAACGGAAAAACAATGCTGAGTGGAAGTGCAGGAACACTACTCAGCGAACTGGCATCCATCGCACAGGCAATGAAAGAAGCTATGGGTGATGATGCGGATGAACTGGTTCCTCTGGCAGTGGCTATGGGTATGAGCGGACTGTTCAAGGGGAATGAGATTACCGAAGAAGAGTATTACAGGGAGATGGCATGATTGCATATCAGAACGATATCTTCTCCGAACTCTATCCAAAATTCACCATCACAAAACCTATTAGGCTGATTGAACTGTTCGCTGGCATCGGAGCGCAGGCAAAAGCCTTGGAAAATCTTGGTATTGAGTTTGAACACTGGAAAGCAGTTGAGATAGACCGCTTCGCAATGGCATCGTACAACGCTATTCACGGCACGAATTTTGAGACATCGGATATCACAAAGATCCATGCAGCAGACTTGGAAATAGTGGACAGGGATAAGTATTGCTACATCCTTACTTATTCCTTCCCTTGCCAAGATTTGAGCCTTGCCGGGCTTCAAAAAGGCATGGCGAAAGGTAGCGGAACCCGGAGCGGATTGTTGTGGGAAGTTGAGAGGATTCTGGATGAGTGCAACGGCAATCTTCCGCAAGTGCTTCTGATGGAAAATGTCACACAGGTTATCAGCAAGAAACACATCGCTGACTTCTACGCTTGGAGAGGGAAGCTGGAAACACTTGGATACTCCAATTATGTTGATATTTTGAATTCAAAGGACTTCGGCATTCCGCAGAACAGAAGCCGATGCTTTATGGTAAGCGTGGCAGGAAATTTCAGCTATGAATTCCCTAAGAAGACGAAACTGGCAACTAGGCTGAAGGACGTGCTTGAAAAAGATGTAGACGAAAAATATTACTTATCTGAAAAAGCGCAGAAGACGGTTCTTAAAGGTGGAACAAAAAATTACTACATGAAACCAGAAATAGATTTGGATACCGCTAGGCCGCTGACTGCAACGATGCATAAAATGCATAGAGCCGGGACTGACAATTATGTCTCTGACGGATTTATAAAGAATGGCGAAAGGTATCTGATTGACGGAAACTCCGATGTGATCGGGGGGGGTACCTAAAAATTCCAGAGAATACTAGAAAGGGCTACGCAATAGCTGAAGATGGGGATGGTGTTTATATAAACCGTCCTCATCAAAAGCGTGGCACCGTTCAAAAAGGGATGGTTCAGACAATTAAAACAAATCTTGATGTTGGGGTTGTCGTGAAAGGTGATGAAGAATGAGTGGGGTGGGTGTGAGAATACGAAAATTGACTCCAAAAGAGTGCTGGCGGCTGATGGGGTTTACGGATGAGGACTTTGAAAAAGCACAAGCGGTCAATTCTGATACGCAACTCTACAAACAAGCCGGGAACTCGATTGTAGTCACGGTCCTGGAAGCCATCTTTAAAGAGATGCTGCCATGATCTGCAACAACTGTGGCAAACAAATCACACACGGCTATTTCTGGGAAGGCAGAACAGTCCATTACATCTGTACTGACTGCCTTCTCTCCTACAAGGAGCAACAAATGAGCAAATATGACCACGCTCTCATTATGAGACTGCACAAAAACGGAATCTCCGTAGATAGAATCGCAGAGATAGTGGGAGCCAAACACAAATTGACTATAGAGTGCATTATCCGAAAGGAGAGCAAGCGTGAGGATCGGTCTTATTGATGTTGACGGACACAATTATCCGAATCTACCGCTTATGAAAATATCTGCATGGCACAAGGCAAAAGGAGACCATGTTGAATGGTATGATCCGTTGTTCAGCGGTCACATGGACAAGGTATACATGTCAAAGGTGTTCAGTTTCACACCAGACTACATATATCCGATTGATGCTGACGAGGTTGAAAAAGGTGGTAGCGGATATTGCATATCGCTTGTCGATGGCAAAGAGGTTTATGACAAAACGAAAGACAAAAATCTTCCGTATGAGATTGAACACATCTATCCAGACTATTCAATTTATCCAGATCTGACGAAAGATACGGCATATGGGTTCCTGACAAGAGGATGCCCAAGAGGATGCGGTTTCTGCCATGTCGGCACGAAAGAAGGCAGATGCTCATACAAGGTGGCTGATTTATCCGAATTCTGGAGAGGGCAGAAGAAGATTGTTCTCTGTGATCCGAATATACTTGCATGCCCAGACCACATGGATTTGTTACAACAGTTAGTTGATAGCAAAGCAAAGGTGAACTTCAACCAGGGAATCGATATTCGGCTTGTAACAGACAGGAATCTGGAACTGTTGAAGAAGATACGGCTAGACGGAATTCACTTCGCATTTGATAGGTGGCAAGACAAGGACATCATCGAGCCGAAGCTGAGAATGTTTGCCGAAAAAACAGGATTCCACAGAAACAAAGGCAAGGTGATGGTATACATCCTGACAAACTTCGATACAACAATCGAGCAGGATCTCTACCGAATTCAACTATGCCGAGAATTGAATTTCAGCCCATATCCGATGATTTATGACAAAGAGCATGCAGACAAAGTCTATAAGGACATGCAGAGATGGTGTAACAATTTCATCTTCTGGAAGGTACCGACATTTGAAGAATACAAAAATCAGAAGGGAGAAAAATGAATTGTACGGATTGTGAAAAGGACTGCCCAAATCCGCTGGTGTGTGAAGACTATCTGGCGGATGTCCGAAAGAGAGCGTTCTGCGTGAAATGTGGCAAAGACATCACCTACAGAGTGAAAGTCTATGTGCATGGCTATAAAGGCGGTGCATACTGCTACGATTGTGCAGAACTTGAGAAGGGCAAACTGAAAAACAAAAAGCTGAAACTACAGAAACAGGCTAAACGGATGTACAAGAGCGGAATGAAGGTATCAGAAATAGCATCGGAAATGCAGATGAGCAAGACTGACATTTACAGGATGCTAGGGGGTGAAAAGTGAATCTTACAGTAGAAGAATTCCTTATCTGCCGGGAATATGCCGACAGAAGCAAAGGCAAAAGCCACTGCAAAGACTGTCCGATGATGATTGATCCGCACATCCTGTTATGCAAAGCAAATTGTACAGAAGAGGAGTGGGAAGAGCATGTCAAAAGAAAGACTGATTAAAAAAGAAGCTGCGCTCAGTACCGTGGAATTTGCATATAAGGCATGCGATGGAGATATTGAGAACTTCAAAGAATTGCTGATTCAGTGCTTTGAGGATTTGCCAGAGTTAAAAGCCATACCTGTTGAGTGGCTGAAGGAATGGGCGAAAACAAATGACGAGTTTTTTGAAGGCGAATTATATGCCTATCTCATCTCCACGATTCTTCTCGACTGGAATAGGAGGAGTGAAAAATGAACAAGGAAAAAGCAATCGAAATACTGAAGCATTGCGGAGCAGAGGAACATTGCCTTGATTACAAACATAGGCATTGTGACGGATGCAACCAGCGGATAGCACAGGATATGGCTATTGAAGCATTGAAAACAGAATCAATCCCAGTCGAGTGGGTGCGGAAGTATCTCAAAAAACGTCCGTTTGCACTTGCGTATGGGATGATGGAAGACTGGGCATTGGGGAAAGAAGAATGAGTTACGATTTAAGGATTGCCGTCAAGGTAGACGGCACGGAAATATTCGCACAAATCGCTGAGCCAGAATATGCAAGCCCAACATACAACCTTGGCGATATGTTCAGAGCATGTATGGACTGGGATTACACACAGTCCGAGTATTATCCATGCAGTGAAGCCATCACAAAGGTTGAGCGTGGAATCCGTGAACTGCGAACAAACAAATCAGCATACATCAAATACAATCCATCAAACGGATGGGGTGACATAAGCAGTGCCTTGAGAGCGTTGGAAAGCCTTCGTGAGTGCATCTATGAACAGGCAGAAGAAATCCCGATTGAGCATCTTTGGGTGGCATGGTGAGGAAAGAAGAATGAGACTGATAGATGCTGACAAGATACCGTTTGTCAACGATCCAAAGCGTCCGCACGTTGAAGGATTTCAGACGGTCACAAAAATGGCGATAGACAATATGCCGACAATTGACCCGCAATCCTGTGATGGGTGCAAGTATGACGATATCATTGGCAATCCTAAGTGCGAATTCTGCTCAAGAATTTTACCCGATAGATATAAGCCAAAGGAGAAAGCAGAATGATTATCGAGCATGTCAGATGGACAAAGGCAGATATCGAATTATTGAGAGCGTTGGCAAGAGCCATAGAGGAGTGGAAGAATGGCAAAACTGATTGACTGGATGCTCTTCATAGAGTGTGTTCTGGGTTTGATTTGTGTGATCGTTTTGTGGGCAGAGAAGAAGGGCAATTAACTCATTTATGCCACAAATGAGTAAATTGAACATAATGATGAGTAAATTGAAGGGAAAGAAGAATGTTAAGACGAGACTGTGACATCTACTTCAATGATGACATTACATATCTGCATATAGAGGGTTGTGACATTTTCGATGAAGACTGGGCAATCAGGTTTATATCCGCTTCAGGGGAATCGTGGATAATACCTAAACCAAGAATCAGATATATAAAAACACGGATTGTAGATGAGGAAAAATGAATGATTTGGGTGATTTTGGCCTTCTGCGGTGGCAGTTTATTCGGAGTAATGATTACGGCACTGATGGTTGCAGCAAGTGATGCTGACGATGAGATGGAAAAGATGTTTGATAAGGATCGCAAATGAGTTATACTGATGACATTAGAAGAAAACTGAGAGAAATGCATGAGAAATCAGCGCATGAAGATATTTACAGGCTGATGGATGCATTACAGGGCGATGATGAAGCACTAGGTTGCCTTCTGAACTTTGTTAACAAATGGGATTCAAAGTGTAAACGGTTATTCGGAGTGGAAACTACGTTAAGGCATTTAAAAGAACGCCAGAGCCGTGGCGGTGGCTATATTTAATTAGAGCAGGGGATGCTTCCTCTGCTTTTTCTATGGAGACTGGTATGATCGACATTTCAGAAATCGCAAAAGGGGAAGAATCCGAATATTTACGGCATCTCTCCGATTTGACTTCCTGCCCGTGCTACAACTGCATCAAATATTGTGTAAACACGGAAGACTGCACTGCGTATGTCCTGTGGCAAGACCGAAAATGGGAAGAAAGGAGACGGCATGGAAGAAGTACTAGAGATTCTCAGAAAAATAAAAAATGAGCGCACTCATTGCCAGTGTTCCAGAGCGAAGGTGGTTGAGAAGGCTTATTTTGAACGCTTGGAGAAGGCTCTGAGCGCACTTCCGTCCGATTCCGATAAAGAGTCCATCCTGAACTATCTTGTGGCTGAAAAAGGCTCTGTCCGCATCACAAATGATGATTTACGGATCAGATCGTTGACATTCGACTATGCGATTGCGGTGGTGAAGCGTGTATACGGATAAATGGTACGATTCGCCGAAATGGTTGAGACTCAGGGCGAAAATTCTACGGCGAGACAACTATCTTGACCAAGAAGCCAGAAGATTCGGAAAAATCAAGCCAGCGGAAATCGTACATCACATTTTTCCGAAGGATGACTATCCGCAATACGCTTATGAACCGTGGAATCTGATTTCAGTCTCAAGAATGACTCACAATTCCTTCCATGACAGGGAAACAGACGAACTCACAGAAAAAGGCATGGATCTTCTGAGAAGAACATGCCGGAAGCAACGAATCCCCATTCCGCAGAGGTATCAAGATAAAAAACATGCCAAAAGAAGAGATAACTATTACTGAACTGGAAGCATATCGAGGACTGTCCGCTGAACTGGAAGCTTTGCAAAAGGAACGGCAGTGGATTTACTATCCTGTATCTTCTCCGAATGGCAGAGAGCAGATAGGCCAGAGAGGAAACACACCGTCCGATCCAACTGCACAGGCCGTCCGCAAGCTGGAAATGCTCGATGAGAAAATTGCTGACAGGACACAAATTATTTCAGAACGGCTTGTCCGAATCGAAGAGTGGCTCGACACGATTCCTGATACCGAAGCGCACATCAAGGCAGCTATACGGTGGCATTATCTCTTAGGGCTGGATTGGGGAAAAACAAACGTTAAAATCTACGGTTATCATTCTTATCACGTTATCAGGAAGGCGGTTATGAGGTATTTAGGAGTAGAAAAATGAATGCATATGAAAATGCAAAGATGACGGCAGAGCAGATGTACGGAAGGGAACTGTCCGACCGGGAACTTGCGGAATCAATGGCAGAAGGCTTCAACGAAATTGTAGAGGACAATGCGGAGTTAGAAGAAGAGGTTGTCCACTTGAGAAGGGAATTACGGGATATCTCAATGAAAGAGCATGTCCTGTCCGAACAGGTACTCGATAAAATAGACGAGATCCTGTCCATCCCACATGAAACGATGGAAATCACGATCATAGACGATTATGACAGTTACAAACTAAGGTACACGATAAGAGGTGGAGATGACATTGAA
>JAZOWR010000068.1:0-3831 GCA_045659345.1 Ructibacterium sp. | reverse complement strand
CGTTCATACTCGGAACGATCAGCTAGGAAGCCAGAATACGGTTCATCCTGCCGAGGACAGAGTGTTTTCTATTCGGGAACTCATGAAAATGATGACAATTCCTGATGATTTTAAGTGGATGGAATATTCTTTAGACGAATTGAATAATTTGTCTGATAACGAAAAGAGAGACATTTTAAGGCGAGAGGAACTGAAAATTCGGCAGAGCATCGGAGAAGCTGTGCCTACGGCAGTCTTCCATCAAATCGCCGTCAAAATAAGAAAACGCATGGGGAATTTCAAACAGGAGACTGAAAATGATAAAAATTGAAAAAATCAAGCCTGCAGCAAATGAACTCAGGGAATACAGGGAAAATCCCGATATCAGAAGAAGAAAAATTCTGAAAGGCAGCTATGAAAAAATTGTGTTCGCTTCCGATCAGGACTTGGACTAGCCCTGCGGGGCTGGTTAAACTTTAAGGAAAACAGACGGATTTCATATCAGAGCCTTACTGTCAGGCTTTATCAGAAAATACCTTCCCGAATACCTTGACCGGGTGGGTATGCTGGAAACGCCCATTATCGGCTTTCTGAAAAACGGCAAAATACAGCGGTGGTGCTACTCTCTGGACGGGGCAAAGCCCAGACAGGGGGAAACTCCTTTCTACTATAAAGGACTAAGTTCATGGGAAAAGACCGATCTCAAAAAGGTTATTCAAACCGACGGCGTAGACAAGATGGTCAGGATGCTTGACTTTAACTCCGAAAATGCCGATAATGCTCTTGAGGAATGGCTCGGAAACGATTCCGAACCCCGAAAGAAGCATATTCTCGAAAACACTTTTAACATAGCGGATATCTGAGAAATGGACGACTTGAAAGAACTTGCCGAAAAGTATGTATCACTGTGGGACTGTGCCGGAGGAACTCATGCAAAATCTGTTTCGGAAGGCATGGCGGCAAATGCCGCAATCAAACGCAAACTGGCAGAAGCTGGGATCGATCCCAGATGGTTTTCTGTGGCCTGCAATAAAAATCTCAGTCCCGAGGATAACTACAAAGTTCTTTTAAAGCATCACCGTTCACTCGCCTTTAAAGACAAGGAATTATGTCTGCTGTACATTAAGCACCTGATTCTGTCCAAGAGCATACAGGACTCCAAAAAAGGAGCAAAGCAGGTTATAGCAAAAAGAATACAGGACAAAGATCCTATGCTTGTTAAATACATCGAATACAGAATAAGACTTAAGCAGGCTCGGGATATTCTGAAATCGTATCTCGTCAATGAAACGCCCGAAAGTCTTGAATTAAGATACGGAGAATTTGTGAAGGATATTTTTGATGCAAAACTCAGAGAGGATTGAGACATTTCTAAACACCAGACTGTCTAACTATGCCAGTTATGACAACCTGAGAAAGATAGCAAGCTACATAGACGGGCTGAAAAATGCCTCGAGAAAGGTTCTTTATACTATCCATGAGAAGAAGATCACAGAAACCGAGAAAGTATCTCGGCTGGCTTCCAAATGTTCGGAATACTCGGATTATCTGCACGGCGACGGACTGTGGCGGGTAATTGTTACTTTAGGGCAGGACTTTGCCGGTACCAACAACATCCCTTTGATTCAGAAGTTCGGGGCATTCGGGTGCAGGTCTAACACTGAGCCCGGCGCTCCGAGATACATTCATGCTTCGGGTTCCAAGGCGTTTTTTGAACTGTTTGACTACCGAGATGATCCGATTTTGGCGCATCAGACTTTTGAAGGTTCCAAGATAGAACCTCGGTTCTATGTGCCTGTAATTCCTATGATTCTCGTTAACGGAAGTGAAGGCGTATCCTCCGGATTTGCTCAGAAAATTCTTGCCCGGAATCCTAAAAACATCATTAAGTACATTCAGAATATATTAAACAATAAACCTGTCAGAAAAGACTGGCTGATTCCCTGTTATAATGGATTCACCGGCATGATAAGACTTGATGATCCTTTCAATCAGGACAAATGGACTGTTTATGGCGTTATAGAAAGAATAAAAACTAATAGATACCGTATAAAAGAAATACCGTTTACATACGATTTGAACTCCTACCTGAAAGTTTTGGACGACCTTGAAGATTCTAAAGTGATTACGTCATACCGGGATCTCTCCGACGGAGACAATGTAATGCAGTTCGAGGTTCAGGTTCCCAAAGAATTTGACCATCAGAACGCCCTGAAAATTCTGAAACTTGAAAAAAGCATAACGGAAAACTACACTTGCATAGACGAAAACAACAGTATCAGAATATTTCAGAGTCCTGAACAGATAATCAATGCCTTTATAGCGGTAAAACTGGAATACACCGAAAAAAGACGCTTAAATCAGATAGAAAAACTTAAAAATGATATTTCTGTATTAAGATCTAAAGTTTTATTCATTAAAGGAATTATAAGCAAAACCATAATTGTTTCAAATACCCCTAAAAGCAAGATTATAAAAACTCTTGAGAAAATCCATGACATTGTTAAAGTCCGGGATTCCTATGATTACTTGCTGAATATGAGCATTCACACCCTGACTAAGGAAAAGGTTCAGGAACTTGAAAAGTCTCTTAAAGAACTTAAAAACGACCTTGCCGCTTTGGAAAAGAAAACAGCATCAGATATCTGGATGGAGGATTTGAAAAAAGTTTCGGTCTGAGAAAAACCCGGATTTCTCCGGGTTTCTGAGTCTTAGTCGTTACAGCACGGACAAGGACATGGCGGGATAAGATCCTCGTCATCTCCGGACGGCTGAACGCTGTGATCCACCTCGTTAAGATATACGGCAATAGTCAAAAGACCGTCAACGTACTTCCACTTGATAGAACCCCCGAGATATTCATTAGAAAGATAGAACTTCCGGCATACATCTTTGGTGGAAATGTTCTTCTGAATGTACTGAATATCCTCGCAGTGACAGCAGCAGCACTTGTCTGTCTGTTCTGTATTGCACCCTCCGCAGCATCCGGAATCCTCGGAACTTCCCGATGATTCGGAGCTCTGAGACTTCCACTTTGCATTCACCGTTATGACATTGCCTACATAACTGACGGTAATGTTTTCCTTCTTAAACCCTGCAAGGGCAATTTCAAAAATCAAGGTGTTTCCGGCATACCCGATGTTGGTCAAAGGATACTTGGAAGCGGATTCCTGCCCAAACGGATCGTTAAGGATCTTTTCAGCATCCTTAAGAAACTTTTCAAACTGAAAATGCGGTGTTGGTGTGTAGTTCTTTGTGTACCATAATGGCATCGCTCTGTTCCACCCTATAGTTGATCTGAAAACATTTCATAGAGAATAACTCTCCATAAAACAGCTAGAAAGTTATTATATGTGGTCTAGCGAATAGACCTCTACTGATTATCCCTTTTACAAAGGACTCATCAGCTACTTTTAGCTTGGCTAAGTATTTCCGGACTATATTTAAAGCACCGTTCATATCGGCATTTAAAACTTTGCCTGTAGATGACTTAAATAAGCCTCTGAAAATCCTTTTGCCTTTATATTCCTCGTGCTTTTCAACTGATTCAAATGCCAGTGAATCACACTTGGAGGTATAGGACTCCTCTTGCTCCGCAAGATTTATCCCTGCCATTTTGCACTTGTATCTAAGCATATTTATAAACTTAAAGAATGGAACTGATACAAAGTTCTGGTTGGTTCGTTTACCTAATGCAATGGAGTCCTTCCATTGCTTGTTTCTTCCAATAACTACTGTACCGATTTTGTGTTCCACACAAAAGTTCACAATGCTTCTGGATGCGTTGTGCAAATAGTCTTCAATTTTTAAGTTTCGTTTAAATCCTAACTTAAAAATATTGAATTTGTTGTA
>JAZOWR010000067.1:0-1569 GCA_045659345.1 Ructibacterium sp. | reverse complement strand
TGAAAAATATTGACCATTTCCGCATTACCGCCGTAGGAGATAACCGGCGTGGCAAGTTGTCACATTGGAGGTTGAGCGGTCAATGAAAATCAAAGTTGACATCAACGCCAAAAAGATACTTGCTGACCGTGGCCTTGGCGGTAGTAACAAAGTGCAAAAGCATATTGCATCCAAAGTCAAGAGTTTATCCGATCCATACACACCGTTCCAGCAAGGCGATTTGATGAAAGCACAGATTGCCTCCGATGGTTCGCAGATTATCTACCCCGGACCTTATGGACATTATCAATGGTATGGCAAGGTTATGGCCGGACGTGCTCCCAAGAAGTACACGGGAGGCGATTTGACCTATAACGGAGGGCCGATGCGAGGGCCAAGATGGACGGAACGGATGATGATTGATAAACGGAAAGAGATTGAGAATGATGTCGAGCAGTTTATTAAGAGGGGGTAAGAATCAATGACAGTAGCGGAAAGTGTTAGAAACTGGTTGAAACAATATCCCGGTCTTGATGGGCGGCTTGATGTTGATTTCCTGGATGAGGATGCGGAAACATACAGCATCGACACAATCCCTTGTGAAGAGATATTGAAGCGGTACCTTGACGGGTCAACCGTCAAGCAGTTCCGGTTTGCAGTTTCTTCCCGTCGGTATTATGAGCAAAATATCAAGCAGAATTTGAGCAACCTTAAATTCTTTGAGGATTTGACCGAATGGGTGGAAAAGCAAACAAGAGCCCGGAACCTGCCAAAGATGGACAAAGGCAGAACGGCACAAAAAATGGTTGTAACCTCTACCGCCTATCCGTTTGACGTAAGCGAAGACGGAAAGGCACGGTACCAGTTGCAAATGAGGTTTGAATATTTTAATAAAAGGAGTGTTTAAGTATGAAGTTAAGCGAATTGATGGCAAACGCAGTCTTGAATCCTACTTTTGAGGGTGTTGTCACGAATGATGATTTCGTTCTGGCGGTTGATTGTGGGGAAACCCCTGCCACCGGTTGCGATGGCGTGGCAGATTTAGCAGTTGAGCAGATGGGCGTTGCCGGTCTGGACAGCAACCTCAATCCTATTACCCAGGATAAGGTGTATTTGAGAGCAGGCCAGTCTACCACTAAGACCGGAAACCAGCGTTCCTTCTCTGTAACCGGGGACAGATACGTTGGCGATGAGTTCCAGGACTTCGCATTGAGCCACGATGTCAAGTATGGCACGGGACAATCCGTTGTTCGGAAATATGTTTATTTCAACATCGTAACCGGTTTGGGTGAGCAAGGCGAAGCTTGTATCATTGTCAATTCCGATGGTTCCGGTGAGGCTGGAAACAGTTCCGAAATTGACATCGAATTGAGAAAGAGCGGTTCTGCACCGGCAGAGTTCAGTTACTCTGCATTGAGTGCATAGGAAATGTGAGGGGCGGGGTAACACCCGCCCTTATCTTTTTAGGAGGGACTAAAAATGGCAGAATTTATTTATAAAGATTATTCGTGCAAGTTAAATTTTGGAGAGTTTGAATATGAGTTGCCCTTGAATGAGCAAACGGCAGACCTACTTGACAAGGCTTTTGCT
>JAZOWR010000066.1:0-4923 GCA_045659345.1 Ructibacterium sp. | reverse complement strand
ACGGTTCCGGTGACGGTTCCGGTTACGGTGTTTCAATGTTTGGTGGTCAAGCGGTTTGCCAGATAGACGGTGTGGCAACGATTATCAAGCATATCAAGGGTGCGGTTGCCAAAGGCTTTATTTTGCAGAGTGATTTCTCTCTTACGCCTTGCTATGTGGTAAAGGCACACGGATATTTTGCACACGGGGAAACACTTAAAGAGGCACAAGAAGCCGTTGAAGAAAAGATTTTTGATGATATGGATGTGGACGAAAAAATCAAAATCTTTATGCAGCAGTTCCGGATTGGTGTGATATATCCAGCAAAGGATTTCTATACCTGGCATAACAAACTAACGGGCAGTTGCGAAATGGGGAGAAAAGCCTTTGCAAAGGACCATGACATTGACATTGATAAGGATTCTATGACAGTTGAGGAGTTTATCGTCCTAACACATAACAGTTTTGGTGGTAGTGTCATTCGGCGGATTGCGGATGAGTTGAAGATTTCTCTGGGGGGATCATAATGCTGGAAAGCAAACAAAAGATTGTCCAGAGTATTCAAGAAGCGGACCTGGAGCAAGGTTATCACACGGCACCAAGTATGGCCCCTTCGTCAAGTGTTGAGCAAATAGCGGAATATATAACCCGGAAAGGTGGTATTGGTTGTGAATTGGAAAAAGATAAGCATTGAGAGATTAAGAGAGTATGAAGCCCGGAAAGAGTCTTTAGAACTTATCCCGGAGCAGAAGGAAGCATTGGAACTATCATTCACGGCGATTCGGTCAGCAACCACGGACGGGACACCGGTCCAAGGTGGCGGTGGCAATGCCAGAGAGAATGCAATCATTAACAATATTGTCAAGCGGGACGAATTGACCCGGAGCCAGGAGATAGCAAGGCGTGAGGTGGAAATCACGGAAAAAGGGCTGAAACTTCTAACCGATGAGCAACGAATTATCCTTTATCATTTCTACATACACCGAACCCCTGGACACGTTGAGCGGTTATGTGAGCAATTATGCTATGAAAAGAGCAAAATCTATGAGCTGAAGGATGAGGCGTTGAAAATCTTCACAATGGCAATCTGCGGTGTAGTTGAGGTATAAATCCCGTGGAAAAAGTGCGGAAGATTTTTTGAAATTATAGTGATATAATATATAATGACAACAAAGAAAGTTGTTGCTCCTATTTCTTTTTCTTTCATTGAGTGGCTCTTTTGGTATGATGTGAAAAGGCGGTGCTTGTGCATCGTCTTTTTGCGTTGTCCCATAAAATAAAAGGAGCGATTAACGGGGGCGGTGTAAATGCTCACAGCGAAACAAGAGAGATTTTGCCAAAACCTTGAAGCAAAAAAGATGTCGCAGCGTGCGGCTTATATTGACGCATATCCAACGGCGAAAAACTGGAAGCCAGGGTCAATTGATGTCAAGGCCTGCAATTTGGCTAATGAGGATAAGATTTTGTTAAGACGTAAGGAGATTAGGCAAGAACAAAATGACGATATAAAAGCAGAGGCAAAATGGACCAGGGATGATGCACATCGAAAACTGACAAGGCTTATTACTTTTGCAGAGAATGAAATGGAAAGTAAGGGAGAGCTTTCGGCTCCGGTTGTATCTGCTATTCTTAATGCCACAAAAGAACTGAATACCATCTTTGCAGTCGGCGAAGAAGAGACAAAAGGCAAAGGCGTTCTTGAAGATATCCTGGCAGCAGTGCGAGGGATTGACAATGATTGAATTTAGTGGTAAGCAAGCCGGGTTGATTCGGCAGTTAAAGACCGGAACATTAAAGCGAATAAACTTATTAGAAGGGGCTGTCCGTAGCGGTAAAACGTGGATAAGCCTTATTTTATTTGCATTATGGGTAGCAACACAGCCAAAGGATGCAACATTCTTGATGGTTGGTAAGACCTTAACCAGTTTAAAAAGAAACTGCCTTGACCTTTTGCAGACATTGGTTGGGGAGAATAATTTCACATATAACACCAGCCGGAAGGAAGCGGAGCTCTTCGGGCGGACTGTTTACCTGGAAGGCACAAACGATTCCAGGGCAGAAGGTAAAATCCGTGGTATGACCTTAACTGGTGCATACTGCGATGAAATAACATTATTTGCAGAGGATTTCTTTGCAATGCTTTTGTCCCGTTTGTCAATGCCGGGTGCAAAGTTGATAGCAACAACGAATCCGGACAGCCCCCAGCACTGGCTGATGGTTAAATATATCAAGCGTGCAGATGGTCTTGATATGGGGATAACACGGTTCACAATAGACGATAACCCGTTCCTGGATGCGAACTATGTAGAGAACCTTAAAAAGGAATACACGGGCGTTTTCTTCAAGCGGTTTATTCTTGGTCAATGGGTAGTTGCAGATGGTGCTTGTTATCCACAGTTTGCTAACAGCCCGGAAGATTATATTGTCGAGGAACTGCCAGAGAATGCACGATACATTTCCATTGGTGTTGACTGGGGCGGGAATCGGTCTTTGACTGCATTTGTTGCGACTGTATTCCACGGGAACTATGACGCATTGACAGTTATTAAAGACTATCACATTGAGGGCAAAAAGGGAGAGGTTGACGGGAACCGGGTCAACACAGAGTTCCTGCGATTTGTGAAGATGCTCCGGGAAGAATACCCGAACATTCCTATCAAGTATGTTTTCGCAGATAGTGCCGAGCAGTATTTGATTAACGGATTGCGGAAGGCGATTGTTGGAACGGGTCTCCAAGTCGGGGATAGCAAAAAGAATGCCATTGTCCAGCGTATTATATGTGCAAATAGTCTTCTCAATACGGGCCGGCTTAAAGTTATGAAAGAGTGTAAATATGTCCAGGAAGGATTGAGGGCGGCTGTCTGGGATGCAAAGGCAGCGGCAAATGGTAAGGATGAACGCCTGGACGATTTCACAAGTGATATTGACGTGGTGGATGCTTTCGAATATTCCTTCGAAAGGTTTATTCCTATGTTAACGCCACGATAAAGCGGAGGGGAATATATGAAAAGATACACAACGCCGAAGCACATATTCAATGTTCCTTTTGACACGGGGAATGTTGATAAATTGCGGTTGGTTTATGCACAAGGGGAAACCCCGGTATTTGTCAAAGAGATTGCAGACTGCGAATGCACGGGTAAAACTGTCACAGTGACGTTGACCCAGGAAGAAACAGCAATGCTTGATTGCAAGAAGGTGTTTGTTGAAATCCAAATGCACGTTTTGATGAATGATGGAAATTCCCTTGTATCCGATCCGGTCAAAGTGCCGGTTGAAAAATGCCTTGATGCGGAGGTGTTGGTATGATTCAAAACCTTTCCTTTGACGAAGCAGAGAAAACCTTTGAAATGAATGTTGGTGAGGTATACGAATTAGGCGGGGGCGTAACCGCAGTGGTAGATCAAACAGAGACCGGTGTAAAAATCACGGTCACCGATGCAAAGGGTACAACATCGGCAGAGATAAAGAACGGGGAAAAGGGTGAACCTGGGAAAACGCCAGTAAAAGGTGTTGACTATTTCACCGAAGAAGATATACAAAGCTTAGGTATTGAAGGTAAAGCCGATAAAGAAGATACCTATACCAAGGAAGAGGTTGACGGGAAAACGCAAGCGGTAGCAAATAATCTTCTTGATGTGATGGAAGCAAATACTGATTATTTAGAATATCATAAAGCCGACAAGACTATAGTCGCAAAATCAACCGACACAGCATATGCCTTTGAGTTTTCAAAAACGGATAATAAAGAGGTTCGTTTGGGTGAAGTATCTTCTATTTCCTTTACCTTTGGTAATGGTGAATATTCTGATATTTGCACATCGGGATTGAGTTTCGACAGCGGTGCAACACCGACAGCCATTGATTATACCGATAGCGGAATATTGAATTGGGTTAATACAGATTGTACCACAGTAGATGGTTTGTCCATCTTCCAACCTTCTGCCAATACCCATTATGACATTGTATTCTATTTCAATGGCACACAGTTCATCGGCTTAGTAAATGGCTTTGTTCCATCAGTAAGTAGGTGATGATATGACGTACTTACAGAAAAAGAAATTAGCCTTTATGAGCATTGTCAATAGTGTAAAAGGTTTTGTGAGAAAGGTATCAGGTATACCACCTTTGACCTTACCGAATTGTGTTGATACAGAAAGCGTGATTGATTACACCATAGAGGGTGCAACCAGTGGCGTAGGTGATGTGACAGAAAATTTGTTTGATAATGCTAAAAATTGGAGCGGTATAGGAAACAGTTCAATCCCATCATATGGTGACAATTTTGTTCAAAAATTGGATGGTGGCGGTTATCACGTCGGAGGTCATTCTTCCGTATCGTTTACTTTTAGTAATTTGGTGGCTGGTGAAAAGTATACATTATCTTATTTGCTAACAGCGGATGATGCAGGTACAACAGTAAATATGATTTATGTCGGTTCCTCGTTATCTTATGAATATTTATATTCAAAAGGGGCAAGGGGACGCGTCACCAAAACATTTACAGTTGGCGATTCTGGTAGTATTACTTTCAAATTTGGGCTGAGTAATATGGACAAAGGTTATGGTCATTATTATGGCGGCACTATCACAGAACTTATGCTTGTAAAAGGCTCTACTGCAAAGAAGTATGAGCCATATGGATATAAAGTGCCGATTGTATGTAGCGGTAAAAATAAGTTGGATTTGCCATATACAGTTGATAATCGTTTGGCAAGTAAGGCAAATTTGAAATCGGAATTTTCGTTTAAGGTTGAAATCGGGAAAACATACACTTTTTCATTTCGCTATAACATACCATCTGCAACCGTAAGTAGTGGTAGATTAGTTTGGTGTTTGTCTTATGGCGATACCTATACTTTGGCAGGAGACACAAATAACATTTACGTTTTTGCATCCACCACATACAATCCACCACGTTATATGACATTTACCGCAACAAAA
>JAZOWR010000065.1:0-11629 GCA_045659345.1 Ructibacterium sp. | reverse complement strand
CTCCTTAACCAAACGGCAAAGATTTTCCATATGCGTCGAGCCACAGCCCTGATTCACATTCAATCCGTCCGGCTCTGCACCGATTACCACAGTCTGAGCACCAAGTGCGCCAAACACTGCCTTGGCAATCATCCAGGAGGCACCATTGGCACAGTCAAGTCCAATTCGCAGCGATTTATAAGAATGGGATGCCAGCGAAATCAAATAGCCCACATACCGGTTTCTGCCCGAAGCATGGTCTACAATGCAGCCAATCCGTTCTCTTTGCGCCAAGGGCAGATCATCACCTGAAACCCCAAGCTTTTGCAAATCGCCGTCAATATAAGCCTCTATCAAAGCGGTGGTTCTGTCATCCAGTTTCTCTCCGTGCCGGTTAATCACCTTGATACCGTTGTCATAAAAAGGATTGTGAGAAGCTGTAATCATAATTCCACAGTCAAATTCCTCCATCCTTGTAACATAGGAGACGCTGGGCGTGGTGGTTACATGAAGCATATAGGCATCCGCACCTGACGCGGTGATTCCCGCTGCAATCGAATACTCCAACATATAACTGGATCGTCTGGTGTCCTTGCCGATGACAATCCGAGGGCGGTAGCCCCGCTTGGTACAACCTGAAAGTTCCGAGGAGAAATACCAGCCTAAGAATCTTCCTACCCGATACGCCTGCATCGAGGTCAGATTCCGGTTCGCCTCACCGCGGAACCCATCCGTCCCAAAATACTTGTTCTTTCCGGATTCCTGCACAGCCTCTTTCGGCAGCTCACCTTGTTCCGTCAGTAAATCATCAGCAGAAATATGAAACAGCCGGCAAAGCATCACTACCTTATCAATTTGAGGGAGCGTCTGATCCATCTCCCATTTGGATACCGCCTGTCTGGAAACAGAAATCTTCTCAGCCAATTTCTCCTGAGAGAGGTTTGCCTCTGTCCGCAGCCGGGCAATTTTTTCGCCAATCGTCATATTTATCACCTTTCCTTAATTATATATTGTAATACTATCAAAGAAATTACCACTCGGCAAGCAAGTTTTTTATCTTTTTTTCGCAACCTATGGTTGCAAAAACGGAGGGTAGGGCTCAAACCCCTGTCCTCCGTTCTTTTTTCTTATTTTATTTTTCTTGCCTCGGTATAGAACCGCTTGTCGCAGGCCTCACCCATGGAGAAGGTTTTTCTTGGCAATGCACCATCCTGAATCACCGAAGGATACAGGTCTGCCTTATCCATCGCCTCGAAGATAATTCCAAAGTTTTTGCTGTCCTTGCAAAGCTTGCGCACCACATCGTCGCCGTGAATATAATCTACCTCACCGCTGTTGTTCTTCAAAAATTCATCCAGTGCCTTCTGAACCGTTGCCACCGTCAAATATTCCTCTGGATTGGTGACGGTTACCGTTTTTTCCTCATCGCCCAGAACAAAGACAAACTGCTGTCCCTTTGCATCTGCATCAAAGCTCAGGGTATACTTCTTGCCAAGCTCCTGTAAAAAGGCGTTCCCGTCCGCACCAAAAACCACACGATGAATTGCCTCAAACTCCAAAGAATCGCTGTGAAGATTCACAAGCTCACAAAGGGCATATCTTGCCGGGGAGTTCTTTGCCGCATCCTCGCCAAGTTCCGCTTTCAGGTTCTCATAATAGGTCTTTGCTGTAGCCAGAGAGTGGTTTCCGTCTCCCATTGCATAAATCAAGGGGGTAGCTTCCCCAGTGCCATACTTTTGATTAAACGCAGAAATATCGCCCAGCTCCTCTAGTTTTTTATCCAGCTGCTGCGCTGCGGCATCACTCATACGATAACCGGTGATGTGTCCGGAGTTTTGCATCAAATCAAAGTCATACAGTTTTTCAAACTGCTCTGTCATATTGGCAATGGGTTCGATGATACTCTTGCTTTCATCGTCAATCAAAAGCATGATATGCGGAAGCTCAATGGGCGCATCCTTTCTCACCTTTAAACGGGGCGGAATCCGCTCTATCACAGTACCCTCTGTAGCCCGTATTTTGGTCTTGGAGCCTACGGTATAATCATAGTCCTCTAAATCCACCATACCCACAATTCCCAGTCGCTTTGCACCGCACGCCAGTGTTCTCTCTACAAACACATAGGTGTTTTTGTACTCTGCAAAAACGCCGTCCTCGAGATATTGTTCCATGGTTTGGTTTGCTTTTTGAATCCGTGCTTCAATATCTGCATCGTTTAAGTAAATCTCGGGGATGGTTACGCGCAAGGTGGACGCTTGTTCTCCCACTGTTTTTGAAACCGCCTCCCAATAGTCTGCCTCAGAGGTATACTGGTCACATGCAACCACGCTCCACGCCTGCATCTTCTGTGCATCCTTTGCAAATACAGGCAACAAAATATCTGCTCGTTGTAATGTCATAATTATCTTCCTTTCTATCTTACCATTTCGTCCTGCGGGCCTTCTGCCCGATGGGAATGAATCACTGTTCTCAACTCTTCCAGCGAGCTGATGGACATATCGCCGGAAACCGTGTTCTTAATGGCACTGAGTGCATTGCCATACGCCATCGCATCCTCCATACAGCTGCCGGAGAGGATACCATAGAGCACGCCGGCAACATAAGCATCCCCGCTGCCTACCCGATCAATGACCTCAATGTTTTTATAGTGAGGTTCTTCATAGAACCTGCCATCATAATAAATTCTGGAACCAAAGTTATGCTTGGTCGGGCTTACCACCTCACGGCGGGTGGTTGCCACTATTTTACAGCCATATTCCTCCGCATAGCTTTTCATGATTTCGTCTAAAGTTCCCGTCTTCTGCATCATCCGCCGACTGGTTTCCTCTGATACAAAAAGAATATCCACCAGAGGTAAAACCTCTTTGATGACCGCCCTGGCTTCTTCTTCGCTCCAGAGTGTGGCACGGTAGTTTACATCAAAGCTGATAGCAACCCCGTGCTGTTTCATCTTTTTCATGGTATTGAGTGCCGTTTCCCGCAAGGTTTTTCCCAGCGCCAGCGAGATCGAGCTGATGTGGAACATCCTTGTTTTTTGGTAAATATCCTCCGGAATCTCTCCGATATCCAGGCTGCAGACCGATGATGCTGCCCGATCATAAACGACCGCAGATTTTCTAGGGTAGACGCCGCCTTCATAATAATAAATCCCCAGACGCTTGCTCTCACTCTCATCCCAGACCACATAGTCATCAGATACAGAGCCGTAGCGGATACGCCGAACAATAAAATGTCCCATTTTATTTTTGGGAAGTTTGGTTACAATCGCTGTGCGAATCCCCAGGTTGGCTGCGCCCGACGCCACATTGAACTCAGAGCCGCCGCAGTTCTTCTCAAAGACCTCACTCTGGGAAATCTTTTCCTTATCCGGCGGAGAAAGTCTCAGCATAACCTCGCCAAAGCTAATCAGATCAAATTCGGTATTCTGTTTCAAAAAATCCATTCTGCTCCCCCTCTCTCCCGCTCACATCTGTCTTTTTCAACATTATACACCTACTAAAAGAGCAAAGTCAACCCTGTCCGCCTTTTTTTCGTGGTTTTTTGCACCTTTGTCCCATTTTTCCATAGTATAATATCGGGAGGTGAATACTATGACGACATTAGGCTGCGGATGCAGACGAAGCTGCACTGCCATTGCGGTTGAGGCAAGCATTATCGTAGGAATCTTGGCAGCGGTACTCCGTTACACAGCAGTAATTACCCTTACCCCTGCCTTTTTATGGGTGGTTCTGGGTATTTCTGTTGGCTATCTTGCCATTACCCTGATTACCTCGGTCTTTGACCATTGTCCGGGCGTGTACAACTGTATCTGTCAGGCGCTTCCGACCCTGCTTATCGGTCTTCTTGGCGGAATTCTCTTATCGCTGGTTCTCCTTGCAATTGAGTTTGCCGCTACCAGCATTCTTGGCACTGTATTAACGGGCGCACTGCTGTTTTTCTTCTCTCTTTCATTAACAGCAACTGCCTGCCTGATTCTCTGTGTCACCGGATGCAATAACCGCATGGACTAGACTCTCCAAAAGCCTGCTGATTGGCGGTAAGGTAAAAGGACAACGCTCCAAACGGAGCGTTGTCTTTTTATCATCCCCGGACATATTCGACCAAGTCCTTGATTTCTTCCCGGTTGGTAAAATCTCCGTCTGCATCGCACAATTCTATCAACAACCGCTCCATCTGTGTGGGGTTTTCTTTTCCGGACATCAGCTTTTTTAAGGTTTTGATTGCCGTTTTATGTACCAAGGAAAGTTCATCTAAGACCATCTTCCCGCTAAAGTGGAATCGTTTGATTCTATCCTTGCTGTCGCCCTTAAAATTCTTTTCTACCACCAGCGTATCATAATACTCGGTACACTCTTTGGGGGTAAGACCTGTGGTGAACACCACCAGCTTCTTATCCTTTAATTGTTCAAGATGCTTGGTAATAATACCGACCCCTGCAATGACCTCAGCATAGAGTCCTCCTCCATGGATGATGGTGTCATAGTCTAAAAGGTCATCCACCTTCACCGTCTTTACATCTCTAACCTCACAGCACAGCGCTTCTCCTATCCACTCGGCATAGGCTTTGGTCGCTCCGTATTTGGATTGATAGGTTACAATACTCTTCATGATCATCCCTCCTGCTAAAGTATGGTTGCAATTCCAACAATTATCGGCATGGTAACAATACTCATCAAGGTGGTCAAGGAAACTGTGGTCGCCGACAAGCCCGTGTCTGCTCCAAATTTTTCAGAGAACATGGTGGTTGCTGCAGCTACGGGTGCCGATGCTGCAATCACACAAGCTGTCAGTATTACACCACGAATTCCGCAGACATACAGCCCCAAAAGCATCAAAAGCGGCGATACTGCCACGCGCAGACAAATGGATATCCATGCAGAAATCCCCCTGACCTTAAGGCTTGCCCCCGCAAGGTGAAATCCCACAATAATCATGGGAATCGGGGTGTTCAGTGCCGCAAGAAACCGAATCGGCTCAATAACGGTAAAAGGAATTTGAATAGAAAAAACAAACATTAACATTCCCAACACCGTACTGATGACACCCGGGTTAATGATGATTTTTCTCAACGAAATGTTCTTTACACTTCCGCTCATTAAAATCACGCCGTAGGTCCACAGCATAACCTGAAAAATAGCAATATAGGTAGCTCCGTAAAAGACTCCGGCATCTCCCAGCAGGGCATTTTGAAGCGGCAATGACATATATCCGCAGTTGGAAAATACCGCTCCAAACCGAAGGGTCTTTTCTCTTTGCGCATCCCGATCCCGAACCAGCAGATGGGCAAGCAGAATGTTTACCGCAAAAGACAGCACCGTGGCAAGCACGGTAATCCCCAATCCGGTCAACATCTCCGGGTCAAATTCGCGCTGATAAGAGTTGATAATTACGCACGGGGTAACAAGGTATAATACAAAATCAGTCAGCTCTTTTACACCCTGCCGTGTGAGGATTTTAGTCTTGTTGGAAGCAAAGCCTACACCTATCAGGATAAAAAGAATGAGTACATAATTGCCTACGGTTAAAACATTACTAATCATTGTATACTCCTTTGCATACCAATATGAAACCTAGTTTATGGTTAGAACTCTTTTGTTGACACAAATCCGCCCCCGTATAGTATAACTATTCTCAATCTATAATATAACAAATCATCCCCAAGTATTGACATATGAGGACAAAACCGAGCCGGTTTGCTGCACAACAACCGTTGTGCATCAGCGACGGAGCATCTTGTTGATAGCTTCCAGTTCTTCTCTGATTTTTATGTTTTGCGGACAATTGCTCTCACACTTACCGCACTTTATACAATCCGTGATGGTTTGACATTGCGCCAAGAGCGCTCTCTTTGTTTCTGCGCGTGAGATTTTTGCCCCCAAAAATTGGTTGTAAACCGAAAAGGCTTTTGAAACAGGAATGTTTGACGGACAAACCTCTGCGCAGTAATTACAACTTGTGCACGGAAGCTGTTTGCACTTTCTGATGATAGCGCGCAGATCCGCAAAGATTTCAAGTTCTTCCTTCCGTATCGGCACAAAGCCCTTCATAGTTTTTATGTTATCCTCCATCATCTCCATATTTCCCATTCCGGAAAGCACCATAAAAACTTCGGGATAGCTTGCCGCATAACGAATCGCATACGACGCCTGGCTCTCCCTCCCAAGTGTTTGAAGCACCTCTGCCGCCTCCTTGGGCAGATCGGCAAGCGCTCCACCCTTCACGGGCTCCATCACACTGATCTTTTTACCGTGTTTAACTGCGACATCATAACAAGCCTTGCTTTGCACGGTAGGATCATCATAGTCCAGATAATTCAATTGCAACTGCACCATCTCTATCCACGGCTGTTCCCGCAGTATCACATCCAAAAAATCCGCTGTATCATGAAACGACATTCCAACATGTCTTATTTTCCCCTGTTTTTTAAGTTCCTTGATGATCTCAAAGGTATTACACTTTTGATGTTTTGCATATCCCTCTCTGTTCATAGAGTGAAAAAGATAAAAATCAAAATACTCTACTCCGCAAAGTTTCAGTTGCTTTTCAAAAAGAGGGAGAACCTCCTCTTCCTTTTCAAAACACCAATAAGAAAGCTTGTTTGCAAGCACAAAATCCTCTCGCGGGTATCTTGCACAAAGACAATCACGGATTGCCGTTTGACTCCTGCCGCCAATATATCCGTGTGCCGTGTCAAAATAATTAAAGCCTGCATCGATAAATGCATCTATCATTTTGTTCAGTTCATTCTTGTCAATTTCTTTCTCAACCCTCGGCAGACGCATGCATCCAAAACCAAGATTCCCCTTCACCTTATCAAAAGACATTTTATGCTCCTCCCTTTTATAAAGACTGTATCACCTGGATGCCGGGTATCAAAGGCTCGTCAGATTGTCAAGCCATGTGCAACATTTTTATTAATAAGCTCAAATTCTCCCAGCTGTGTAGAAAGTACAAAATCCGGCTTTATCTCAGCAAGGCGCAGCATATGAGGCTGCCCCATATGAATCTCCTGATGCCTTTTGCTCTCCCATGCCTCAACCAAAAGAATTTCATCCAAATCCTTTTCAGAAAAATAGTAATCGTAGCAGATGCATCCGTCTTCTTTTCTTACCGCATCCACAATCCCTTCTGTTTTCAATCTTTCAATATATTCTTCTCTTTTGCCCGGAAGACATTTAAAGACTACATAAATCGTATAGATAAAAACCACTCCTTTTTGCTAAGTTTAG
This sequence comes from Ructibacterium sp., assembly GCA_045659345.1. GTDB lineage: Bacteria > Bacillota > Clostridia > Monoglobales > Monoglobaceae > Ructibacterium. The sequence goes on along the minus strand of JAZOWR010000065.1, from coordinate 4,421 downwards.
CCATGTTGCATAGCAACGCCCGTATCAGGTCGGACTAAAATCCCAGGTTCATACGCCGCCTAGGGTCTAAGTCCCATGCCGCCCTCAAGGGTTAATGTTTCTCCATTCAAATATTTAAGATCGGGCGAAGCAAGCTGGACACACACTCTGCCGATTTCAAGTTCAGCATCTCCAAAGTGTCCTGCCGGCGGGGTTTTTACATTCGCCTTAAACGCATCAGGATATGCTTTTTCAAAATTCTCAAGCTGTGCAGTCCATGCAAGAGGACAAACAACATTTGTATTGATTCCATCCTTTGCCCATTCGGTTGCAGCGACACGGCTTAAGCCTCGGATCGCCTCCTTTGCTGCCGCATACGAACATTGACCGTAGTTGCCAAAAAGACCTGCCCCTGATGCAAAGTTTATCACGCTGCCCTTGGTTTCTTTCAGATATGGATAACATGCTTTCATATAATAAAATGTTGCATACAGACCTGAATACATAGCAAGGTTAAACTGTTCTGTCGTATGCTCCTGAATGGTAACTCCTGATGCAGATGCCTGCGCATTATTAATAAGAACATCGATTCTTCCAAAGGTTTCCATGGTTTTTTGGACAACTTCATTTGCAATTGCCTCATTATCATTATTCTCTGCAATATCTGCAGAAAGAGCTAACACCTTTATGCCATATAGCTTTTCAAGTTCTTCCTTCGCTTTTTCAAGCTTGGCGGTATTTCTGCCCGTAATAACAAGATTTGCTCCTTCTTTTGCATAAGCGGTCGCAATACCATAACCTATGGAACCGCATTTCCCATCCGAAAGTGCCGCATAGCCTGCACCTGTAATAATTGCTGTCTTACCTTTTAAAAAATTCATTTTAACCTCTCCTTTTCACAGCACAAATAATATGCTGGTTTTATTCTATCACACCGCCTGACAAAAGGCAATGTTTTAAAATTATATTTCCCGTTCTCCTCAAAAATTCTCCATTGGAAAATAGTATTAAGAAAAAAAGATGCGCCTCAGTTTTTGAGGCGCGTCCTTGTTCCTTTATTTTGATAATTTAGTAAACAAATAGACAATAACCGAAATCGCAGCCATTACAATGAAAATAGCAAGCATTCCCTGTCCCATAAGTTTAACTGCAGACATTAAATCTGTATAATTCATCTTTCATAATCCCCCATTATTTTATTAATTGAGGAATGAGGTTAAGTATCATTCCACCTGCAAGAACTGATGCAATCTGTCCGGAAACATTAGCACCAACAGCGTGCATGAGCAAGAAGTTCTGCGGATCTTCCTGCTGTCCGAGCTTTTGAATGACTCTGGCAGACATCGGAAAAGCAGAAATACCTGCCGCACCAACCATAGGATTGATCTTGTTCTTTGTAAACAAGTTCATAATCTTTGCAAAGAATACACCTGCAATCGTATCAAACACAAACGCTACAAGGCCAAGCCCCATGATGATGAGGGTCTGAACATTGACAAATTGTTCCGCAATCATACTGAATGAAATCGTAATACCCAAAAGAAGGGTTACAAGATTTGCAAGAACTTTCTGCGCGGTTTCTGACAACGAATCAAGCACACCGCACTCTCTTAACAGGTTTCCAAACATAAGGAATCCTACCAGAGCAACAGAGGTGGGGGCAATGAACCCTGCGATAAAGGTTACAATGATCGGGAATGCAATCCGAAGCCCCTTTGAAACATTGGCAGGGTTGTATTCCATCTTGATTTGTCTTTCCTTTTTTGTGGTAACCGCCTTAATTGCAATCGGTTGAATGATCGGCACCAGCGCCATATACGAGTATGCCGCCACTGCGATTGGTCCTATGTAATTTGATTTAAGCACCTGCGATACCAAAATTGAGGTCGGACCGTCAGCTGCACCTATGATACCGATGGCAGCTGCATCCTTTAAATCAAACCCAAAGATAACCGCAACAATAACGACGAAGAAGATTCCAAACTGTGCTGCCGCACCGAAGAGAAACATCTTGGGGTTGGAAAGCAGCGGACCGAAATCTATCATAGCTCCAATACCGATGAACAGCAAAAGCGGCATTGCTTCAGATGCTCCGATTCCAAGGTCATATAACCACTGAATAATTCCCTGTACCTCGCCAATCCCTTCTATCGTCTGGTTCAGCACACCCGTAAACGGAAGGTTTACCAAAATCGCACCAAAACCCATTGGCAACAATAACGAAGGCTCATATTCTTTCTTGATTGCAAGATAAATCAATAAGATTCCAACGGCATACATCACAATCTGCTGCCATGTAACCGCCATAAATCCGTCTAACAAAAAACTCATAACGCACCTCTTTCATTAACTTTTATATATACCCTCTTGATTCTTTACTTGTTCCGGCTCGGCGCTGTCAAGCTGAACCCCTAAACATCTTTCTTTTGAGAGCCGATAGGATTCACAACGCTGTATCCAACATTGACAAGGTGGTCTGCAACTCTCTCCAGACCTGTTATCACCGATGAATAATAGGGGCTTACTTCCACACTGCAGTTGCCTTCAGCAAGTCTTGCAAAGTGGCTGGATATAAGCTCTTTTTTCATCGCATCTACACTTTCTTCCAGTTCGGTTAGTTTAGCCAATCGATCTGTGTGTAAGGTTTTAAAGGTATCTGTTGAGATTGCAAACATCTCCATAACACTTTCTCTCATCTCCATGATACCTTGAAGCGCCTGTCCGGAAAATGCTATGTTTTTGTTCATCATCTCCATGCCGATTTCATGGAAGTTTTCAGCATGGTCACCAACACGCTCAAGATCGTTTAAAACATGGAAATAGGAACCGATGATCTTTTCGTTGCTTCCTTCCACCGCTGCGGACAGATTGATTAAAAATTCAGTTAATGCACTATTGGTAAAGTTAATTAACTTTTCGTTTTCGCAAATCCTCTCGTGATGCTTTGCAGAAGCGTCATCCATTGCGGCAAAGCAGAGTTTTGTGTTTTCTTCTACAAGGGAAATCATATATTCCATTTCCTTTTTCACCTGCATAAGCGCAACAAGAGGAGTTGATATTAGTCTGTCATCGACATATTTGAGGGTCAAGGTATCCTCTTCATCTTTCTTATCCTTAATTACCCGGCAAGAATAATCAACAAGAAGTTTTACAAACGGAAGCAATATACAAGTCGTGGTTACATTAAATATAACATGGAACGCAGAAACTCTCATCTGGAGTGACATCGCATCACTGCCCGGGAACAAAGAAACCAGAAAATCCACCACAGGCTCTCTGAAAACCCAAATAATTGCCGTAAACAACAGTGTTCCTATGACATTGAAGGTAAAATGTATGAGTGCAATCCTTCTTGAGTTTGCGTTTGCACCAACACACGCAAGCAGTGCTGTCACACAGGTACCGATGTTTGCACCCAGAATGATAAACAAGGCAAGATCAAGCGGAAGCACGCCCGTACCAACCATTGTAATCACGACACCGGTTGCAGCAGAGGAACTTTGGATAAGTGCCGTAAATATCACACCGACTAAAATCAACAGAAGCGGAAAATCAATCATTTTGAACACTTCGGTGAACATGTTCTCCACCAGGGGATTCCCAAACGCCTGCTCACTGCTCATAATATTAAGTCCTACAAAAATCAGACCCAATCCACAGCAAAGACTTCCTGCAATCTTGACCTTTTCCTTCTGGAAAAATCCCATCATCACCCCTGCAAAGGCAAGGAGATACATAATCATATTGAAATAATCATTTTTAAGCGCAACGAGAACACCGGTAATTGTTGTACCAATGTTTGCACCCATAATAATCGGTGTTGCTTGCATCAGGGTCATAACACCTGCATTTACAAGACCGATAACCATAACGGATGTCGCAGACGAACTTTGGATAATAGCCGTCACACCCGCACCGATCCCGATACCGGAGAAACGATTATTGCTGATTCTTTCAAGCAATCGCTTCATCCCCGTACTGGCACTTTTCTCAAGAGCATCACCCATAAAGTTCATGCCTACAATGAAAACACCAACACCGGCAAGAAGCCAAATAAGACTTTGTATTAACTGCATAATTTCCTGTGATGATAACATATAGCGGTTCTCCTTTTCTATATTGTATGTTATTGAAACGGTTATTTTTTGAGCCGTTTCATTATCTGCATTTGCACCTTTAACAGGCGGGTTTTCGTATGTAAATATATAGGAATATTTCCATATCGTTCGACATTATAGCACAAAGAAATGAAGAAGTAAATATCTTTTAAAAATTTGTGATTAATTTGTGATTATGAACAATTTCATTTCACACAACCTTATAAATCTATATAACTATTTTACGATACAGAGCCCCAATCACATCAAAAAACAGCCATCTTTCGATGACTGTTTTTCTTTGGAAGATGCAAATGGTTTAGATGCCTTTACTTATTTCTAGTT
>JAZOWR010000064.1:0-1641 GCA_045659345.1 Ructibacterium sp. | reverse complement strand
TTCTCTTGATACTTTTGTAAGTATAATATACCCGTTTTGGATTGTCAAGAGTCACGATAGCCGCAGAATTTCCTTTTTCAGACGGAAGATGATTCGCTTTTCAAGGCGGGAAATATAGGACTGTGAGATACCCAGCTGATCTGCAACCTCTTTTTGTGTCTGTTCCTGTGTTCCGTTCAGTCCGAACCGAAGTGTGATGATTTGCCGTTCACGAGGCGTCAGTGAATTCATTGCAGTTGCCAGCAAAGTACGATCGACATCCTCTTCAAGCGGCTTCATAACAATGTCAGCTTCGGTACCAAGAACATCTGACAGTAAAAGCTCATTTCCATCCCAATCTGTATTGAGTGGTTCATCAAATGACACCTCCCCTTTTCTGCCTGTATTCTTTCGTAAATACATCAGGATTTCATTTTCGATACATCTGGAGGCGTAGGTGGCAAGTTTAATATTTTTGTCGATTCGATAAGTTCCAATCGCCTTGATCAGACCAATGGTACCGATCGAGATCAAGTCCTCAATATTGATTCCGGTGTTTTCAAACCGTCTTGCGATATAAACAACTAACCGTAAATTATGTTCAATCAGCTTTTTGCGGGAGTCTTCCCTGTCGATTGTTTCCAAAAGACGCCGCTCGTCATCTTTTGTGAGAGGCGGTGGCAATGTATCACTTCCGCCGATGTAATAAATAGCAGTATTACAGTCTGTTTGGGATTTTATCCACTGTAGAAGTCGTTTAAAAAAGATCATAGATCATCGGACTCTCCTTTCAATTCGCCTCCCCAGAGTGCTGAATATCCAAAACCGAGGTCTGTTGGCGCGAGGGCCACAGTGGCGTTTTTATAGAGGTGTGATTTGATTTGAACCCAGTCGGTCTGGAGCGTTAAAAGCAGGCCTGATGCGCATCCGAGCGACCGATATGGGATCAGCTGTGGATTCAGTGTCGGCGCAACGGTTCGGATCAGTTCCGGAAGCGCAGAAGGATTTTTTAAATCACTCTGGATTAAAAGCTGGTAGAGTGAAGTGGGCAGGATGGAATCCAGAATATGTATGGAAACGACTAGAATCGGTTGTCCGGTCAACGGGTTTTTCAGATGGTTTCCTGTGTACAGCAATGTGGTAAGTTCGGTGGTATTTCCTGAGATAGAAAGCTTTGTTTGGAACAAGTTATCGGAAACATTGTGTTGCATAGACGAGCGGAAAAAATGGTTTCCCAGAAGAAAAAAGATGACGCCGACTGGGAGAAGCAATTGAATTGCGATGAAATGGTTTGTATGAAAAGTGGATGCCATAGCCAAAACAACACCGGCCAATGAACAGGATGTTCCACCGAAAAGAAGCATAAGCTTAATCAGCTGACAAGAGCGTCCATATGCAATAACGCAGAGAAAGAGCAAGACCAGCACTTTGGATGGAACAGATGTCAGAGTGGAGCGTAAGCAAGGAATGACTGTCAAAACGGCATATCCACCGCCTAGAACTGCAGCAAGCAGATAGCGTTTTCTATGTAGCGGAATCCCTGCAATACGGCCTGTAACAAGGAGCAACAGATAGTCCACCAGTGTGTTGAGTAGAAAAAGTGTGTCTGCGTAGATTGTTATCATGAGAATCACCCTTTCTTCCAAGAAGACATTATACAGA
>JAZOWR010000063.1:0-13606 GCA_045659345.1 Ructibacterium sp. | reverse complement strand
TGTATCAGCGGACAGCTATACCTACTGGAACTCGCTAACCATCTCTACCAAGATATCCCTGGTCTGCGAATCGTACAGCTCAACACCGACGGTATCATGGTGGAGTTCGACGATACCCAGTACGATGCCGTGGTAGCCATTCTCGACGAGTGGCAAGAGCGAACGGGGTTCAATCTGGAGGAGGACAAAATCCAGAAGCTGATTCAGAAGGATGTAAACAACTACTTCCTCATGTTTGAGAGCGGAAAGACAAAGACCAAAGGAGCGTACTTCTCTATGGGTATCGCCCCTGCTGGTGCTTTCTCCATCAATAACAACTTCGTGGTCGTTAAGAGAGCCGTCCAGGATTATTTTACTAAGGGTGTCCCCGTAGAGGAAACGATTCTGGGTTGCGATAAGATTCACGATTTCCAGATTATCGCTAAGGCTGGCGGTGGCTACAAGGATGTTTTTCGTGTTCCTCACGATTTTGAGGAGCGGAAGAAGCGTTGGCAGAGGGAGAATCGTTGCCGTGTCCTCAACAAGCATGGTAAGGAGGTCTGGAAACAACCGGCAATGCGGTGGTCGGATTACGATGGCCCCCGTGAGTTGATCCAGAAGGTAAACCGTGTGTATGCCTCTGTTCTGCCCGACCAGGGTACCATCGTGAAAGTGAAACCCGACGGCACAGTAGGAAAAATTCAAGGTCTACCCGATTCCGTGGTGATCGACAACAAAAACACCCTGGATATCTCCAGTGTGGACAAAAGGTGGTATATCAATCTTGCTAAAAAATACATCGAAGATTATACCGGACAGCCCTTGTAAGACCTGTGCCCGTCGGTTTTCAAACGCTTGTTGGTGCTTGAGGTTCGAAACCTGGGCATCAACGGCATGGAGGAAACTGCAAGCGCTGTACCTCGGAGGTAACAATGAGAGAAAATCCGTGTAAACCCGATTGTCCCAAGCGGAATGCTACTTGCCACTCCAACTGCCCCGAATACTACAAATTTGCGGAGAAAAATCGGCAGTACCTGGAGTGGAAAATGAAGCAATGTATTATTTCGGGTTATGAGAAGTCAAGACTACGCCGTCTGCAAAAACGGCAGGGAGGATCAAAGAATGAGTAATGTTATTTTGGATTCTGGCAACCGCCGTTCTTTCAGCACCGGTGCTGTCCGTGACATCCAGGTGGGTAAGGGGAGAATGGATTTGCTCCCCTGGAGTGCGATTATGGAAGTGTCCAAACATTGCGAAGCCGGTGCCAACAAGTACGGCGAACACAATGTCGATAAGGGCATTCCCACTCACTCCTTGTGTGACTCCGCAGCTCGTCACCTGGCGAAGTATTTGGACGGTCACATTGACGAGAACCATCTGGTAGCCGCAGCGTGGAATCTGTTGTGGGCAATCCAGATGGAAGTGAAAATACCCGAAATGGTGGATACTCCGTGGAGGGCTGAGAAGTGAGTGGAGGTATGTTTGCACCACACCCCGACGATGTGAGAGTGGTTCGCTGTGAACATTGCGTTCACCGAGGCGATCACGTCGTCTGCCCCATGTGCTTTGAGGAGCAGTATTTCGACAGAGATTGGGGCTTTGAGTACACCATCAACGATAGAGCTGTGGATCATGGCTTTTGCCATATAGGAAAGAGGAGAACCAACGATGATTAAGATTAGCGAAGTAGACGTCTACGGCTGGAAAGCAGCCATCCGTGGAATGCGTAACCCCATGAACTCGTGGGATAAGAGCGACAGCTTTAATTGCGATACGGAACCTATCTGCACCGGATGCTGTTCTGATTGCATCGGCGAGAACGACCTCGCTCTCATGGTCAAGCTGTCCAACGCTGGCTCCGACCATGCCAAGTTCCTTCGATTCATCGACGTAACTCTGGATATCAATGCTCCTCTGTATTGGTGGAAGGAGTTCGACACTTACAAGGTCGGCACCGTTGCCAATAGCTGTTCCACCATGCACAAAATCCATGCCAAACCCTTTTCGTTGGACGATTTCAGCCACGAGCATCTGGATGAGTACGCTTGCAACACTCTGGCGACCACGGTCACGAACCTGAACAGCAACCGCTTGTTCTTTAACAACACTAAGGGCAAGGAGTATTGGTATAATATGATTCAGCTCCTCCCCAGTTCTTTCAATCAGCTCCGCACGGTGAAGGTGAACTACGCTGTTCTGAAAGCTATGTACCATGCTCGTAAGAACCATAAGCTGAACGAGTGGCGAGAGTTCTGTCAGTGGATCGAAACTCTCCCCTATGCCGAGGAGCTGATTATCAATGGGCAGACAACGCTCAACTGACTACGATGTAGAGGGCATTCAGAAATGCCTCAACTGTACGAAAGCCGAATGTACGAACTGTCTGGCTCACACCCCCAAAGAGGGGCCGAGAACCTACAATCGGTGCTATGTCGTGCAACTCAAACCGAATAGCAACAAAGCTATTGCTGTCTACGACTCCCCCAGAGCCGCCGAGGAAGAAACGGGCGTCAACTACAAAACCATCTACCGATGTATGCGTGGTGACACTCGTTCTGCCGGTGGCTATCGGTGGAAAGCAATCCCAGTGAGGTGATAAACCATGTATGACACACAAGCAATAAAATCCAAAATCAACTGCGTCGATGTAGCGAAACGCTGTGGCCTGAACATCAATCGGGCTGGCGACCGTATGGTATCGCCTCTCAGACCTGGTGCAAGCAACCCGTCCAGTTTCTGTATCGACGAGGATTTCTGGTACGACTTCGGCGACGGTCGGGGAGGCGATTGCATCGACCTCCTCGCCGAACTTAAATACAACGGCGACCGTGGCTCTGCAATCCGTGAACTCGCCCGTATCACCGGAGTACAATCCGACGATTCCAACAACACCCAGGAGTGGCTCCAGTACACGCAGCAACTCAACGCTCGGACGGCTTTCTACCACAGCCAACTCACCGAAGCTGACCGAGATTATCTGCATTCCCGTGGTCTGACAGACATCGACATCGACCGCCTTATGATCGGTCGAGTTACGGACGGCAATCTGCGTGGACGGCTATTCCTGCCGTACTTCACGGGGCCTGTGGAATCGGGTGGCTATGTCAGCTACTATGCGACCCGTGCCATGCCTGATTCCGCCCATCCCGACAGCAAGTACATGAAACAGAAACGGGACGATTTCTGTAAGCACATTCCGTGGGGTATCCAGACACTCAACCGCCCCGGCAACACCCTGGTTATCGCTGAGGGTTACTTCGATGCCGCCAGTTTCGAATGTGCCGGTTATCCCGTTATCTCAGCCATCACGGGTAACTTCTCCCGTGACCAAATTCCGACCGTTCTCGCCATCGCTCGGAAATTCGACCGTGTGTTCATCGTATACGACAACGACGCCAAAACACACGCTGGTCAGCGATTCACGGAACGCACCGCAGGTCTGCTATCCCGTAGCCGTATCCCGTTCATCGTCGGCACGGTACCCACTCCGTACCACGATATCTCGGAATACTACGCAGCCGGTGGCGATCTCTCCCGAATCATCGACTCCGCTGAGGACGGTCTAAGCTACATCTGCTCGACCTTCCGTGAGTTCGAACTTCTGGAGAAATTCATTTACTCCGTGGCTCGGTATGTCAAACGCACCAAACTCGACGAACTATTCTCACGCCTACGGCAATCGGGACGGTGGAACAACGATGCTCTCACATCGCTGTACAAATCATGTACGACCGCTCCGCCTGAGAATCTCATCGCCGACGAAATTCTGCGTGAACGGCAGCTCGTCTATATCAATGCCATCGGTTTCTACGAGTACAAATCCGGTTACTGGCACCGCATACCCGACGGCGTGGTTAAATCCTACGCCGACCGTGCTTATGGTGAGTTCTCTACGGCACAGCGGATTAACGCTATCTGCAATCTGTTGAAAGTCCGTGCTTTGGTCGATGTCACATTCAACCAGAACCCCGTGTGGAATTTCTCCAACGGTACCCTGGAACTCGACACGGGTGTTTTCCGTGACCACAATCCGAGCGACTACTGTTCGTTCCAGCTCAACTACCCGTACAATCCGAGGGCAACCTATCAGAAGTGGGAGCAGTTCATTGACGATGTTACCGCCGACGATCCGAAGAAAGCCGAGCTGTTACAGTTCATCCCAGGCTATGTTCTCATGCCCCATTGTCGCTATGAGAAAATCTTCTGCCTTACGGGTTCGGGTGGCAACGGCAAGTCTAAGTATCTGGAGATTATTCGTAAGCTGTTCGGCGACGAGAACATTTCCAATGTGAAGCCCCACGGCTTGTTGAAAGACTTCCAGAGAATTTCTCTCAAAGACTCCATCCTCAACATCGCTGGTGAAATCAAGTCCGGTCTGGAGGGCGTGGAGGAAATCATGAAAGAAATCTCCTCTGGTGAGCCGATTTCCGCTTGCTACAAGGGTGAGCAGTATGTTTCGTTTATTTCCCGTGCGAAACTTCTGTTCGCCCTGAACGGACAACTGTCCTCAGGCGACACATCTGATGCTCTCGCTCGGCGTCTTATTCTCGTGGATTTCCCCGTATCATTCGTGGATTTCCCCGATCCGAATAACCCGTATCAGCGGTTGAAGAACGTGGACATCATGGATGATCTCATCAACGAGCTTAACAGCGGTGGCATTTTCAACTGGGTGTATGCCGGTTACAAGCTGCTCAAAGCCGTCGGCTACTTCACCGAAACCAACGACCAGGCGGAGCTGCTTAACGACTTCAAACGGGCAAGCAACCCGATTCTGCTGTTCTATGAGGACGAGTTCGCCTCGGATGGCCCTTCGGAGATCGAATCCAAGCAGCTTTACAGCGACTATCGTATGTGGTGCGAGGGTAACGGCTACCGCTCGGTGACATCGACTACGTTCTTCCGAGAGTTCAAACGGGTGGCTGATAGGCACTACGAGGCGTTCAGAACGAAGAAATCCAGGGGTTATCGCCGTAGAGTGACGGATTAAACCGTCACCAGAGCCGTTGCCGTCACCGAATGCGTCACCGGCTGAAACCGTTGGTATTCCTATATTATTTACTTATTTTTCTTATTGGTGACAGTAGTGACAGATAAAATAAGTAAATAAGAAATAGAGAAAAATAAGTGTAAAATATATATAGGAGTTGGGGGGTGTTTCGGCGACACCCGTCACCACTCCTACGAGGAGGATGTTTATATGGCAGAGGAAACTAAACGCAGAGGTAGACCACCCAAGACTCCTGCGGTGGCTGAGGACAATCGCCCAGCAACTGGTCGAGGTGGCAAGTACAACTTCCCGAATGCTCGGATGGCTCTGATTGAGCAAGACGATGAGAAACGAGCGTTTGTGGCGAAGTGTATCACCAACAACCTGGTGTTCTTCAATGCTGGTGTGCAGAAACCCGTTAAGAACGACGAGGAACTGTGTGAACGCCTTAACTGGTTCTTCGAAACCTGTGCTGAGAGTCAGCAGATTCCCAATGTGGAGAAGATGGCTAATGCTCTCGGCTACCACCGCAACACCCTGAACGATTGGGAGAACGGCGTGAGTGGCGGTTTTAGTCCTATGACGGGTGGTATCGTTCGTAAAGCCAAGCAGATTCTGGCGAGTATTGATGCTGAGTTGGCTCAGGAGGGTAAGAGTCAGCCCGTGGTCTATATGTTCCGCGCCAAGAACTTCTACGGCATGAAGGATCAGCAAGATGTGGTAGTTACTCCTAACACCGGTGGTATTGACCAGGTGGATGCAGCGACTACCGAGGCTAAGTACGCTGAGTTGCCTGAAGATTGATAAACCCAACCGACTTCGGTCACGGGTATCATAAAAAAGTGCTAAAATTTTCGCAAAAAATTACCAAAATCGACTTCGACTTTGGCGACTTTCTGCGGTTTAGCGACTTTCACGACTTTCAACCGGGCGACTTTCGACTTTCGACTTTTCGACTTTCACGACTTTCAGGGTCTGGGTCGCCCAGGCTCTGAGTCGTGCCGTCGGGATCACCCAGAAAATCCCCGATTATGTAACGGGGACCCGTTCGGCGGTCGAGTGGCTGCCGTGGGCATAAAATAACATATGGTTATTTTCTCGCCCCAGGAATGCCCCCAGAATCGTTTTTACGGGGTGGGGTGGTGTGTTTATATTCCCCGAGGTAAAAACCCCGTAGAACGCATTTAAACGGCAAATATAAAGAAATGCCCCCACCGGCACGGGTGAGGGCATAAGAAAACCACCCCCCAAAACGGGGGTGGTTGTTTTTTAGTAATATAGCTTGTCTTGACCCTCTGCCGAGAAACCTCGGTATAAATCAATCTCATAAATGGGACAGCCAAACCACTCATCTAATTCTTCAAACGTGGGGTTTTCGAATGTGCGGTCGGGCATGGGGTAAAATTTTTTGTATGCTTCGATGATCCGCTTTTGTGCCTCATCTTTGGTTTTAGCTAACACAAATAACTCGTAATCAGTGTGCAGAATCGCCAAGTATAAAATCATATCAATATGCCTCCTCGGTGTTGAAATAGTTATCCAACAGAATTTCCACATTTACGGAGTGGATGCCACAACGAGCGTTGTATTCTTCCCAAAACTCGTATTGTTCGCCGATGTGGTCGGCAGCCGTTAGGATTTCGTCGGCTGTTATCTCGATTTCGTAACGAGTGCAGTACTCCTCAATTGCGTGGCACAAGGTTGATTTTTTCATGTTGTTTCCTCCCATTAAAAAAGCCCCTCAGATGCGAGGGGCTTTGTTTACTTCTTATAGCTTTTAGTCAGTTCGAATATAACGGCAATTGGCAGATAAAGTAAGCCTAAGATGATGTATCGGAGTTTCAACGGGATTCCCTCCAATCTTCGACACGATCCCACACCCATTCGAAAACAGCGAGGGCAGCCAGACCGGCGAACAGAGGAACTATGGCATAACGGACGATAAACATTAAAACAGCCGATTCAATCATTGGTTTTCCCCCCTTTTATATTCAATCTCGTCGTCGTCCATGTAATTGGTCAACAAATCTTCGATACCCGAAAAAGTTTCAGCACAGTTATAGAGTTTTACCGTTTTTCCCATAAAGGAAATTACCCACGAGGAATTTAAAAAGTCAGCTGTCATCTCCGCAGAAACTTGATCCTGGATAAACCAGTAAAATTCTCGAACTTCTGACCCGTGTAGCTTCTGTTTGAGTTCTTGTAATTCTCGTTCTTTCCGCTCGATCTCACGTTTAAGGTGGTTCGCTGTTTCGTAAAATTTATTCATTTCATATATGCCCCCGTTTCAAAAATTTGAATTGCTTCTTCATCACTTTCCGCACGAATGCAAGCCACGAAATTTTGGTCATTTAAGACCAAATATTCGTTTGGATAAAAACTGGATTTCTCCAGAGAATGAAATAGTTTTCTTGCTATTTCCATTTTTTCAACCTCCATGTGATTTTGTATTTTGGTTTGCCGTCCTGGTCGCGCCCGAGGTATCGCCCTATTACCATTAGTATTGCTCCACAATGTGCATTAGTTTATAATTGATCTCCTCATAAGCGAACCAAGCGAGAAGGTTTCGGTTGTGAAGGTCACGGGCGAACGGGTCGTTATTGTCCCAATCTTTGAACAGTTCACCGAGGGACATTCCGAAGCCAGAAACAGCTTCGCTGACAAGGTCGGCTATTTCGCTCTCATACTTCTTAAAAAATGCCGTGGTCTGTGAGTAGTAAACGAGAGAGCCAACAATACCAGTTTGGCAGCCGTGCGATACATCGGAGCATCTCATATAGATGCGCTCAATGCTGTTTCCGTTGTAATACTCTGCCTCATTGATGATGTCATTGATTACCGCCTTGTGTAGCTTGTCCGTTGCCTTGAGTTCGGCAATCTCTTTTTTAATTTCTTTAACTGTCATGTTATTTCCTCCTTTATATGTTAGGTTCTTAACCCTATGTCATTAGTATAATGTGTTCGTCTAGGGTTGTCAACAATTTTCGAATATAAATGTAAACTAAATTAAACCTAGACGAACACTTTTATATTATTCTTTGCTATTCGCTGAGGGTATACCCCAAATGAACACGGCAGCCGGCACGGGTTGGGTGTGTGTGTGCCTGGTCGCTCGGTTGGGTGTCCTTGTTTGCCTCGGACGGCGATCCGCTCGGCACAACACCCCGAGGGGGATACATGGACCCGAACCCAGCCCGGTGAGCCGTCTGAGCAGAGAAAATAATAAAAAGGATAATTTCCGAACAAACGAACAAAAACATATTGACAAAACTGTTCGCATGGTATAATATGAACACATAAACCAACAACAGGAGGAATAACAAAATGAATGGAATTAAAATTGGTATCGGTCGAGTATCTACTACGGAGCAGAACCCTCAGCGTCAGATTGATGGTTTTCTGAGAGAGGGCATCGAGGAGCGTTACATCTTTATCGACAAGTGTACGGGTAACGCTGGCAATCTGGATAAGCGTGAGAACTACCAGAGAGCCAAAGCTGTTGTGCGAAAGGGCGATGTGGTGTTCCTGGATGCACTCGACCGTCTGGGTCGTAACGCAAAGGAAATCGAGCAGGAATGGCGATACTTCACCGAGGAAGTAGGCTGCGATGTGGTTGTGATGAATATGCCTATCCTCGATACTCGTGGTCGTAGTGAGGATGATCCTACTGGCGCGATGGTTGCAAAACTTGTTCTTACTATTTTCGCCTGGATGGCAGAGCAGGAAACGAAAGAGCGTAAGCGTCGACAGGCGGATGGCATCGAGGCAGCCAAGCGTGAGGGTAAGTATAAAGGAAGAAAGCCGGTCGAGGTAAACCCCTACGAGTTTGAGAAGCTGGTGGGCGATGTTGATGCTAAGAAGCGTACTGCTACATCCGTTATGAACGAACTGGGGCTGACAAGAACCACTTACTATAAGTTGGTGGACGAGTTCAAGACCAAGACGGGGAGGTTCGCCGAATGAGTGAAGTTATGAGAACGGCTCGGATGTTTGAGTCTGAGGAAATCGGTAGAATGTATCTGCTCACCGGTTTGCTTGCAGAATGGCAGAAGGAAACGGGTGGCACTCTGGAGGATTTTCTGGAGTATCTGGAAAAGACGTTTCCTAAGAAGAAACGGGGGTCTAAGAATGGCTGAGATCACCGAAGTATTTGGTGGCCCGTTCCGTGAAACGAGGGACGGCACCCACCGCCAGGAAGTGCTGATATCCGTGAAAGAGGACAGCCCGTTGTACGAGGAGTTGCGATGGGTGTCCGAACGGATGAAGTGGGATTTCGAACGCACCGTTGAGTTGGCGGTTGTGTTGGATATCGAGGGTCACATAAGTCAGAATATTAAGAAGATTAGGAGGAGTCTGGGAAATGGATGATTTGATTCGGAGGAGCGACGTTCTGATGTTACTGGATCATCTGATTAGAGAGTGCGTCGGCATGAATAAGAATGTAGATAATGTCCTATTGGATGCCGAAATTGCAACCATAAAGGATGTCGTGGAAAAGGTGGTTGCGTTGCCGGTCGTGAAAACCGAGGAGGAGTGCCACCTGTACGAGAAGCGTATGGGTGATCGCCGTGAGTATCGCTATGGCCCCGATTGGGTGGCATCGCAGTTGTGGATCGAGGGCGGATTTCCCACCCCCGAAGAAGCTAAGGCGGCGTGGCTGCGAGAACATAAATAAGAAGAAAACCCGAGGTTTGTCAAAATGAACAAATTTCGGGTTTTTTTTTTGTCTAATTCACGAATATTCCAAAAAATGAAAAAGCTCTATAATGAGTAGAGCAAATAGGATTGGAGGGGTGGTATGCCGTTAATGCGTGTAGCTGCCCAGGGCGATGTGAGTGATTATTGCCGTAACCATAATTATGTGGTTAAAGAGTGGTATTACGGTAATCCGGTTGATTATAATGGTGAGTGGAAAGTCCTCGTGTCGGATTGGCCCTACCGAAAGAATGAATACTACGCCGTAAAAATAGTGTTGCTCCGAAAAGGCATCGAACTGATCTCTACGGTGTGGAACGACCTGGATTTGGATTACTTCGCTCAGGAGTTCGTTGATTTTGAGCGGAATCAAAAGCGAAAGACTCATACGGGCGGACGCCCTCCGTTTGGTTTCCGTATGATTGATGGAAAACGAGTAGAAGTGCCTGGAGAGATTGAAACGGCTCGGCTGATTGTTCAGTTGCGTGAGGAAGGTGCGACGTATAAGCAGATTACGGAGCATCCCGATGTACATTACCTCGATGGGACGAAATTCAGCATAAGCACGATCCAAGTGATTCTGAGGAATCGAGATAAATATAAGCTGGGGAGCTAATTCCCCAGCTATAAAAAAGAAATAAAAATAACTATTTGTTAAGAAAGGAAGAAAAACTATGGCAGTTTATCAAACAAGACCGTTCAAACGAGGGGATGTTTACTACGTCACATACGACAATGCTGTTGGTTACGAAATGGCAACGGGTCGCCCTGCAATCATCGTGAGTTCCGACAAGGAATGCGGTACTACAAATGTTTTACAGATGGTTTATCTAACATCCCGTGAGGGTCATGCCGATTTTTATTTGAATGTTGAAATTAACTCCACGAGCCGTAAGAGTTGGGCGCTTTGTAATCAGATTTGTAGTGTAGATAGAATCCGTTGTAAAAACTACTGTGCTACCATAAGCGATGCCGAAATGGCTGCGGTGGATCGAGCGTTGGCAATGGCTTTGGGTATCCCCTATGGCGTAGTAACTGATACGAGTGCTGTGGCAGCCGTGAGAGCCGAACTGGCTGAAACCGAAGCTGAACTGCGTGAGAAAGACGAGAAAGTATTTGGTTTGACGGCAGAGCGTGATTATTACAAGCGTTTGTATGAAACCGCTCTGGGTAAATTTGCGTATGACCGTCTGGATCGTGATTTGAGTAGTCCTCCCCAGTTTACGAGGGTTCCCGATGAACCGGAGGAAGAAGAAATCGTTACGCCCGTCGAGGTGGTCGAACCCGAACCGCTGATTGATTTGAACACCTGCACTCCCACCGATTTGAAGAAAGCCGGTATGAAAGAGGATATGATTGTGAGAGTAATCGCTGCCAGACCGTTTAAGAAAGCGGAGGATTTGCGTAACGTCCAGGGTATCACGAAGATCGCATGGCAGTTGCTCCAGCATAAGGTGATGGTAACGCCCGTAGAAAAGCCGAAGGTGAATGTAAATACGGCGAACGGTAAGGAAATCGCCGAGGCTCTGGGGATTCACGTTAATACGGGTTATCTGATTTCTGGGTATCGTTCGAAGAACGGCCCGTATCGGAGCCTGAGTGAGTTGCAGAATGTACCTCGGATTAGTAAGAAAACGTGTGCGAGAGCATTGGAGGTACTGACGGTATGAGTAAAATGAAGAAGAAAAATCTGGCGTTGTTCTGCGTGGATACTCTGTTGGCTCTGTTCTGTGGGGCGAACGGCGTATACTGCATCGTGAGAGATAGACCGTTTCTGGCTGTGATCTCGTTCGTTGCTTGTGCTATGGATGTCGTGTGTGCTTTGACGATGCTCCGGTATCTGCGTAACGGGGAGCAGAAATGACCAACAAAGAAGCTATCAGGCAGTTGTCGTTGCTGATGATGCAATGCGGTATGCTCATGCCGATTGAATGGGTTCTGGCAAATGGGGCCGATAGCCCCTTGATGGAGGCGGTGGGTATGGCTGTGGAGGCTCTCCACAAGCAGGAGGAGAATGAGGAATGAGTTTGGATGTACGGTTCACCGTCAGACGAAATATTGTCTGCCCACATTGCGGAAAAGTAGTAATGACCACGGACGAACAATCCGTGGCTACTGGTGGTCGTGGTTGGTATCCGATCCTGGAAGATTTGGGGTACTATGTCCCCTACGAGAAACGCAACGAGGAGAACGATTGGTACGGCAAGGATATGGTGCTGACCGAGGAACAGCTTTCCGACCTATATCAGTTCATTCGCCATCATGTTTCCGAACTGTATCACGCTATGGATGTGCTTAGTCTGATTGCTGTGGCACGGATGGAGAACGACATGGTTGTGCTGAATGCTGATTGGTGAGGAGGGCTGACCGATGGGGAGAAGCAGAGTTCAATCCCGAAGAAAACTCATCGAAACGATGGAATCCTTGTGCCTGACAACGAAAGAGAGGTGCGTCGTGTGGGCGTTGTGTCGTAATGACTTGCGTACTAAACCGGCGGCGGTGGATTTGTTCTATAACCCAGGTAGCCTCATTTATCAGGTGGAGAAGATTAAGGAGAAAACGGGGCTTGATCCACGAAATTTCTACGATGCGATAGAGCTGTTGGAGATAATCGGGAAAGACCCCATTCTCGATGCGGAGGGCTGACCCTTGCGAAGCCGATTAGATAAGAGAGCGGTCTATGTAGACCTATTCCCAGACTTACCAAAGCGGTGCAAAGTATGGAACCGTTTTGTGGTTTGGTTGCACCGAAAAGTGCGAAAAACAGAATAATCTTTACAATTCTGAAATGTTCTATATAATATTACACATAATGTTATATAGAATCTTACAGAGCGTCCATGAGCGCCTTCCATCAAGGGAGGCGCTTTTTGTTTTGCTGAAAATACTTAAAAAAATTCAGCGATTGCCTCAGCAGAGTGAGGACACGCTGAACGACGCCCTGGGATTGATTGTACAGCTTGAAAATTCGGCTGATATTTTGGAGTGGTGCAAATGGGTACGCTCTGAGGCTCGTAAGCTGCGTACACCGGAGGCACTTGAAATCGTGAGGAAAACATATTTCCTCGCTGGTAAGTACAATTTCGATGATTATATGATTGCTTGTGAGTGGAACCGTGAGCCGAAAGCACGGTTCTGGTTGCCTCGTAGAAAAGTTCTGGAGGGAAAACATCACATCGCCACTATCATTCAAGAGTTTCTGGACGATCCAGATGCGTTGTATCTGGGTTTCAGTATGCCCCCTGGTACTGGCAAAAGTACGCTGATTAAGTTCCTCCAGGGTTACATCGCTGGTCGCTACCCCCGTAGTGCGAATATGTATGTTTCGTACTCAGACGGTATGATTAAAATGATGCTCGATTCTGTGAGGGCAATCCTCACGGATCAGAACGAGTATTGTCATAACGAGGTTTTCCCCGGCAACGGCTCCCCTACTATTTCGTCCGAGTACAAGACGATTAGTTATCGCCGTGCCGGTGACTTCCCTACTCTGGGTCTGGTTTCCATGTCGGGTTCCGTTACCGGTCGTACCCGTGCCAATAAGTTCCTTATCACGGACGACCTGGTTAAGAACAAGGAGGAGGCTCGTAGTCCCGAACGTCTGGAGAAGCTGTACAACGATTACAAGGCTACGCTGACTACCCGTATGATTGGTGATAGCGTAAAGCAAATCCAGCTCGGCACAATCTGGTCTGCGTATGACCCGATTTCCCGTATGAAAGCAGAACATTTCGACGATCCTCGCTATCAGTTTATCGCTATTCCCGTCTGGGATGAAAACGAGGAGTCAAATTTTGAGTATGACCACCCCGACCGATATACCACGGCGAAAATCCGTGATATTAAGGCTACTCTCGATAGTGCTGACTTTGAATGTCTGTTCATGCAGCACGGTATCGAGAAAGAGGGTCTGGGCTTCCCTGCTGACAGCTTGAACTACTA
>JAZOWR010000062.1:0-1131 GCA_045659345.1 Ructibacterium sp. | reverse complement strand
TTGGATATACGGCAGTGCCTCGATTAGAATATTTGCTTTTTCGATGACCTTTTCCATTCTAAATTCCATATGTAAAGTTCTCCTTGTTACAGATACATTCCCGGGTCAGAGAGTGCCATGCCCTCCGGCAGACCAAACAACAGATTCATGTTTTGCACCGCTTGTCCTGCTGCACCTTTTATCAGGTTGTCAATGCAGGAGACCACAATCACACGCTGTAAGCGTTTGTCAACGGTAAGACCAATACCAATGTAGTTAGAGCCTGAAATATGTTTTACCTCCGGCAGAGTTCCGGCGTCATAGATGCGGATAAAGGGGTCGCCGTCATAGAACTTACGGTAAAGGTCTATCAGCTCCTCTGCCGATCTTTGTTCGGTTAGGTTTGCATAACAAGTTGCCAAAATGCCTCGTTTCATGGGAACCAGGTGAGGGGTAAAAGAAAGGATGATATCTTCTCCGGCAAGTAGAGAAAGCTCCTGCTCAATCTCTGAAGTGTGGCGGTGAGTTGCTACCTTGTATGCCTTCATGGTTTCGGTGCACTCGCTAAACAAACTGGGAAGGCTCAACCCTCTTCCGGCTCCGGTTACGCCGGACTTGGCGTCAATAATCAAGCTTTTGTTATCCACAATGCCTGCCTTAACCAGAGGTGCCAGTGCGGTGATGGAACAGGTGGTATAACAACCGGGATTGCCAATCAGGCGTGCGTTTTTGATTTCCTCCCGATGCAGCTCGCAAAGTCCGTATACAGATTCCTTTAAAAGTTCAGGGCTGCAATGTTTTTCTCCGTACCATGCTTCGTAAACAGAAACATCTTTATATCGAAAGTCGCCGGATAGGTCGATCACCTTGAGCCCTTTGGCGTACAAAGAAGGAATCACCTCTTTGGAAGCGCCGTGAGGCAAAGCGGTAAATACCACATCGCAGTTTTTTGCAATATCGTCTATGTCCAGAGCAGAACAGGTGATATCGCATATACCCATCAGGCTGGGATAAACCTCTGATATTTTCTTCCCTGCATAGGTTTGGGAAACAATGCGGCAAATCTCTGCCTCCGGATGACGAAGCAGTATGCGAACGGTTTCAATCCCTGCATATCCTGTGCCGCCTAAAACACCTATCCGTATCATAAAA
>JAZOWR010000061.1:0-1877 GCA_045659345.1 Ructibacterium sp. | reverse complement strand
GACCTCTTCTGTGTCAATGACACGGAACGCCTCCAGCAGATATTTATTATAAAATCCAATCTCCAGCGCTTTGTCCTTAATATTCACAGGAATGTTATCGTCCACCGTACCTGCCGGTGTCGTACAGGAGATATTGATATTTCCGTCTTCAATTAAAAATTTCACCGGATTTTTCACAACATCATTTAGGATAATCAAGGATGCACGCTGAATCGAATCAATCAACCGCTGCGTAGAACAAGGAATCTCCATCTCATAATCCTGCGGAATCGCCGCACGCCAATTGAAGTAGTTACCCTCAATCAGGCGGGTCACCATCCGGTAATTTTTAAAATGAAAAATTGCATGACGCGCCGTTGCATGGATACGAACAGGCTCCTCGGTATCGCCTAAAATCCGAGACAATTCGCTCAGAGACTTTTCAGGAATAATCATCTTTTTCTCTTCAAAGTCGTTTTCCATCTTTGCACGGCGCACCGCCATCCGGTAACCATCCAGGGCTACCATGGTAAGTCCATCCTTAGAAATCTCTAACAAACATCCGGTCAAAACGGGATTGTTGTCTGTAATTGCTACGGCAAAAATGGTTTTGGATATCATGTCTCTCAGTATATGACCGGGAATCGCAATGGAATACTCCGATTCCACCAAAGGGAGATCCGGAAATTCTGCCGGAGAGATGCCGGCAATTTCAAATTTAGCCGCACCGCTCTTAATCAACGCCAAATTCTTGCCGTTGACCTCGATACTGACCTTGGATTCCGGCAGGGCACGAACAATGCCGGATATCATCTTGGCATTGAGCACAACCTCGCCCGGTTCAGACACCGCAGCCTCCATCTTTGCCTCAATACCAATCTCCAAATCGTTGCCCACCAGGGTTACAATTCCGTTTGCCTCTGCCTTAATATAAATACCTTCCAAAACACTCAAACTGCTCCGTCCGGATACCGCACGGGATACCGTGGAAACAGCCTCGGTCAGGGTGGCGCAATCACATAAAATTTTCATTGGCAAAATCCCTTCTTTTCGGTTCAAATTATATGCCAATATTATACCATAATACCCCATGATAGGCAAGGTTTTTTTGAAAAAAACCGGGCTTTTTTTACATGATTTTCCCATGGCATTTTTTGGCACGCAAAGCCGTGTTACAATATCGCATGAGAGACGGGAAGAGCCCGTTTTCTCACGGTATACCGAACTGCGGAGGCCACCGCAACAATATTACTTCCGCCTGAGGCGGGAAAGGAGAATTTTTATGTTCAATTTTACCAACACAAAGGCACGCCAGGAAGCTCCGACAAACTCCGGCAGCCCTTCTGCGGCGCCCAGGGTTTCATACCCTCAACAGCAGGATCCTGCCATCGAACAACGCATTGCTGAGATCGAGGCACAGCGCATGGCGTTCCAGCGAAAGAATCCCGACTTTGACATGAAGCGCGAGATGGAAAACTCCGCATTTGTCAATTATGTCTGGGGGAACGGTCTTACTGTAGAGGACGCCTACTTCCTGACACATCGGGAAGAAATACTGGAAGCTACACGGCAAGAAGGTGCTAACGCAATTCTTAACCGCAAAAACAGGGTTTTAGAAAACGGTACCGCCAAGAGCCGTCCGGCAATTGCCAAAAAGAACCCCAAGGACCTATCAGACAAAGAGGTCGACGCTATTATTCAGCGGGCAAAAAACGGAGAAACCATTACATTTTAGTCCGCACACAATTCTAAAGGAGGAATGAATTCATGAATAATCTCAATGTACAAACCACTACTACCAACGGAGCCGGCAACAATCTGACTCCGGAAATGAAAACCTATTACGATCGCGCCCTGATTCGTTTTGCCAGCCCCAAGCTGGTGCACGCACAGTTTGG
>JAZOWR010000060.1:0-3351 GCA_045659345.1 Ructibacterium sp. | reverse complement strand
TGCCAATCACGATTCCCAAAGGACCGGTGAGAGAACACTTAGAATGGGATTGCGTGCCAAGAAGATCGGTCCCTACAATCCAAAGCCCCTCTTTTTTTAGTTTCTCCAAGGTCTGAGGGAGATTGGTCACCCGTGCTACGGGAGTGTATTCCACAGCACCGGCGGCTACTTTGGAAACAGTAGCGTTGAGAGATACGCTGCGGTTTTTGGGAATGATTATCCCATGAGCGCCTGCAGCGTTGGCGGTACGAATGATGCTGCCAAAATTGTGAGGGTCGGTAATTCCGTCCAAAATCACCACAAAGGGTGGCTGGTTTTTCTCTTTGGCAACGGCAAGAATATCAGCAACCTCAGCATAGCTGTGCGCAGCAATAGAGGCGACAACCCCTTGATGATTTTCTCCCTCGCAGAGGGTGTCAAGCTTCCGCTTATCCACAAAGCGGTAAAGAACGCCATTCTCTTTAGAAAGGCGTATAATTTCCTTGATTTGGGGATGGTGTAATCCTTCTTGAACCATTAGTTTATCTATGGTGGTAGTTCCAATGCGTAATGCCTCAATGACGGGATTTCTGCCGTAGATAATATCGTCCTTCATACAAATCCTCCTTGATTGGGTTACTTCTATTTTATCATAGATAGAATTACATTTCAATATAAAAATGATACCCTGTTAAGGGTATCATTCTATACCTTGTATATCCGAAAGATAGACAAAAAACATGGAATCATCCACCACAAGCTGCAGCTCTTTTCCCTTTAGATAGGTAACATCCTCGACAAGAACGCCGTGTTCACCCGGAGCTCCCTCAAGCGTTGTGATGAAGACGCCCTGTTTTTTCTTGTTGCTGTCGGGAATGTCCGATAAAACCAGATTGGTTAGCTTGCCGAGGGAGTGACCCGTTTCAGCATTGCTGCAGAGTGCACCCGGCTGAATATCGCGGTAAACCTCTTCCGGCGCAGATTCACAGACATAGGTAAAGAGGTACGCCTGTGTTTCGTCAGAGGGTTGCCCCCATGTAAGCTTATAAATAAGAGCAATTAAGCCTAAACCAATGACTGCAATGAGAATCAGGTCAATGATATTAAATTTCCAGAGTAGCTTTCGTTCCATAGTAAAACCTCGTTACAGATCTATGCGTTTGAGTATTGGAATCAGGATGGCAGATGCAACAACACTCATCAGCCATTGCACCGGGGAGGAGAATAAACACAACACCGCACCGCTGATGCCATAAAGGAAAAGTTCTGCTAAGAAATACCCCAATGTCACAATCAAAAGAGCAACTATGCCGGCAGATGCCAGACGCCAGAGCGTCATCTTCTGCCCTGAGAGTAATTTGCCGATTGCAAACCCAAGCAGTCCCTTGATGATTAGCGTGGGAATCGCAAAGATGGCAGAACCGCAGATGATATCAGCAAGTCCGTGGCCAATGGCACCTACAAGAGCGCCAGGCACAGGCCCCAGAAAGATTGCCGCCAGATAAATCACACAATCGCCAAAATGGACATATCCGTTTCCTGCAGGAATCTGAGGAAAGAGGGTTAACACAGTGGCAAGGGCGGTCAGCATGGAAATCCGAACAAAGGTCTTAACATTTATGTTTGAGTGTTTCATGGGTTGATGCCTCCTTTAACACCACCCCATTGTAGCATACTGGAAATTTTATGTCAAGATAATGGTGCAGGGACTTTCTTCACAGAGTGCGGCTGCGGTTTCTGCGAGCAAAGTCCATGTTTCATAGTCAGCAATTCCGGTCACCGCAATACCGTTTTGGCGTTGAAACAACCGAACCGCCTCAGTGGTATTAGAATCAAAGATTCCGTCGGGATTGATGAGAGTTCCTCCCTCTAACAAATGGTTAGCGCGGAGAAAATATTGTAATTCCATCACATTTTGACGGTGATTATAAAGATTATATTTCATGCTTGGCCCTCCTTAGGCGTTCTCGCTCAGGGGATATCCCGGATATTGTCCCGCAGAGCGGTCCTCGCCCAAAATCAAATCGTTATACTGCTCTGCAATGGCATTCCAGGTACTCAGTCCTACAATACCCCGTGGCGGCAGTCCGTATGCACGCTGAAAAGCAAGGACGGCGCGTTCGGTTTCAGGACCGAAGTTTCCGGTCGCCGAGACGGTGGGAATTGCGGAATTGGTTTCTGCAATTTTATTGAGATAGGTCTGAAGCAACCGCACATTTTCATTTCCTGTAAGTCCACGCCTGAGAGGTGTGCCGGGGTAAACCGGTGCTCCTGTTTGCCGAAAATCAGGCGGTAGACCTGCCACCACAGACAGATAGCGGGAGTATAGGGCATCCCAGGTTGTCTGGTCAACGATTCCGGTTTGTGCAATTCCCTCAGAGCGCTGGAATACCCGTACGCTTTCTGCGGTCGATGGACCGTAAACGCCGTCGATTGCAACCGATGGAATAAAGTTGTTAAACTCAGCAATCAGGTTCAAAAAGTATTGAATCAAGCTGACATTTACGCCGGTATCACCCTCAGCAAGATTGGTGGAAAACTGACGGCTGACTCCCTCTAAGGAAACGCCCTCCGAATCAAGCTCTGAAAGCCGCTTGACCGAGGTAAATATGTAATATAGTTTATACCATGTGGCGTTTCCTACCACTCCGTCAGGAGAGAGATTAAAGACCTCCTGAAACTTTTTGACTGCATTCTCGGTGTCCACATCAAACAATCCGTCAGGAAAGGCAATTTTGGGAATTGCCGGATAGTTGCGGGAGATTCGATTCAGCCAGAGTTGTATGCGGTTGACATCCGCGCCGGAAGAACCAAGGCGCAAAGGTGTGCCCGGATAGCTCTCAGTTACATCTGAGACGGGAGCATCGGTCACCAAATTTATGTCATTGCCATAATAGTAGGTCAGGATTTCATAAGGCCCTAAACCTTGATTGGCAAGATCCACCGTTCCCCATTGCGAAAGTCCGCCGGGACAGGAGGAAATGTTTCCGTCACAGTATCTTGCAAAAATGGGGTCAAGATTCCCCTGGCGTACAATATAACTGTTAAAGAGTTCGTCTGCTATTTGGCTGATATTCTCAAAATAATCTCTGCCATACACAAACGCTTGATCCTGTGCGGTGTTGTTGGTAATGTCAAAGTTATAACCTCTTGAGCGGTAGAATTGGGTAAAAATTCGGTTCAGGGCAAAGGTGATTTGAGCATAAATATTAGCACGGATGGCACTTTCCGGCCAGGTGGGATAGATTTCGCTGGATGCCACATTCTTAACATAGTCTGTAAAGGAGACAGTTACATTGGCGGCATAGGAAGCGGGGGAACCCAAATGAACTGTGATTCTTTGGGGTATATAAGGAAATACGGTTGGCATAG
>JAZOWR010000059.1:0-2854 GCA_045659345.1 Ructibacterium sp. | reverse complement strand
ATATTCGAGAACGATGTGCATTTCGGCTACCTTTTCATAGAAAGCGAGAAGCTCTGCCTGTTCTGCGTTTACAAGAAGGGTTACGGTTACAGGCTGGCTTGTGTCCTCAACGTTTTCTTTATCAATACCGTTGGAGGTTGTGGTTGTGATAACCTTTACATAATTGAGCTCCTTGGGCGTATAGGTAAGGTTTTCAACCTCATCATATACAAGTACGCTTATGATATCTCCAGTTTCGAGCTTACCCGAAAAGCCGAGAGCAAACGAAGCAATAGAGATACTGATTGCTTTGTGGTCTGAATCAAGCGACTCGAGAATGCTCTGCGCGTTGTTAAGGTCGTTTCCAACCTTTGAGGGAAGGATATATTCTCCTACCGAAAGATTCACAAGAGCACATTTGCCAAGAACAGCATTCTTATCTGTGATAACCGAGGCAGGAAGATTGTAGCTACCGACCTCAACCACTTCGATATCAGCTTCCTCGATGGTCGCACCTGCAGGAACATCCTTGATGATTCGGACGATCTCGGTCTTGCCGTCCGAGAGTCTGTTGACCAAAGGAGCGATACCGAAACAGATCGCAAGTGCGACCACAATGCAGATAATGCCGACTACCGTGCGATTTCCTATGGGATGGGAACCGCCTGTTTTCTTCTGTTTCATATTGATATTTCCTTTCTGCGTTTAGATGAAAAATACCGTCATCATACCGATAGAAATAAACGGCACGAGAGGAAATCCTTCATTCATATTGCGATTTTTGATTTTGTTGTAAATCAGTGTGAAAATTACGCCGATAAGCAAACCGAGCACCACTCCGGACAGTCCTCTCGACCAGCCGAGAAGAAATGCACAAGCGGAGGAAATCTTCCAGTCTGCGCCACCATAGCCACCGCCACTGAATGCGGTTACACCAAGCTGAATAGCTGCGGTTACTGCACCACCAACAATCATAGAAGTGAATCCAATTGTCGGCACGCTAATTAGAGATAGCGCGAGGATGGAGATACTGATATGGTTAGCTACATGACGATCCGTAAGATCCGACATAGAGGCATACAGCAAAAGGAAAAACAAGAACATTCCTTGGAATGTGTATACGCTCATGCCATAGCGAAGAGAGAGCCCCAATGCCATTATGGTGGATGCTATCAGCGAAAAAGCTTTGTTTGTTACGAACCCCTTTTTTTCCATGCTTTTGTTAAGCAAAAGTCCAATCACGAGGGATGCAGTTGTTATAAGAATCATCTTGAAGATGAGTAACAGAACATCCGAAGCAATAATGTTTTCTGCTACAAAAGACTGAATAATGGGATTAACCACAGGGGGTGAAACAATTGGGAGTGTTGGATTTATAATCAATGGTTTTCTCCTTTCCCGATATTAAATCGGAAGAGGCGCCGAAGCGCCCCTTCCAGTTGTAAAGGTTAGATTAACCTGCGTAGTTGAAGAGCTCGCCGATCTTCGTGCCAAGAGTGGTGATGATGACATCATCAAAGAGAGTGTAAAGACCTGCAAGGATGACACCACCGATTACTACACCGATGATGATCTTGACGCCGGTATCGATATAGCCTTCACCTGCGGTGGACTCGACTGCGGACTTTGCGGAAACGACTGCCTTGTTAAACTTGGACTTGATAGAGTTGATAAGATTCTTCATATGATTTTTACCTCGTTCTTTCTTTTTGTTTTTGTTTTTTCTTTGATTACTGTGGTTCAATTCCTGATTAGCCTGCATAAGAGAACATGCCCTGAATCTTGGAAGTGAGAGTGGGGATGATAGTGGTGTTGAAGAGTGCGTAGAGACCTGCAAGGATGACACCACCGATTACTACACCGATGATGATCTTGACGCCGGTATCGATATAGCCCTCACCAGTGGTGGACTCGATTGCGGTTCTTGCGGAGATGATGGCGGAGTTGCACTTGTTCTTGATGGAGTTGATAAGCTTTTTCATAGGTTAATTACCTCGTTCTTTCTGTAATTTGTTTTGACTACCGTAACTCACACCCTGATTAACCAGCGTAGCTGAACATCTGAGTGATCTTGGTAGTAAGATTGGGGATGATGGTGGTGTTGAAGAGTGCGTAGAGACCTGCAAGGATTACGCCACCGATAACCACGCCGATGATGATCTTGACACCGGTATCGATATAGCCCTCACCAGTGGTGGACTCGATTGCGGTTTTTGCGGAAACTACTGCGGAGTTAAACTTGTTCTTGATGGAATTGAAAAACTTTTTCATAGGTTAATTACCTCATTCTTTCTTGATTTTTTATTTTGTTCGGTCGGGAAAAAGAAAACGGGGAGTGACTTTATCTCACTCCCCATTTGTTTGTGGGTGCAGATTACATCTGCGTCATAGTCTGACTGCCCCCCGACTGTACGGGAGCCTGACTTGCGTTCTGTGCCTGTTCCAGCGCGTGATTGTATTCGTCAATAACATTCTTGACGAGTGCTTCGCGCGCTTCTTTGGTCACGGGGTGGAACAACTCATCGTATTGAGTGTTACCTTGAGAGTCTTTGTAAGACACGGAAGGCATGCTTACAAAAGCACCCTTGTCGTTTTCAAAGACTCTTATGCCATGAACCGCAAAGGGGCCGACATTGGCAGATGCAAACGCTTTCAACGATTTCTTTTCATCGTCAAAGAGTTTATCTATTCTTACCTTAATGACGGGGACAGGCTGCTGTTCAGTTTCATGCTGGACAGCCTCGTTCTTCTTTTCAACCTGCTCGGAAGCTTTCTTCTGCTCGTTCTGTGTGGGAGCAGCATTGCCGGAGCCTTTCTTGCCATTAGAAGCCATGCTTTGACCTCCTTTCTTCGAAGATATCTATATTAAAACCCG
>JAZOWR010000058.1:0-2428 GCA_045659345.1 Ructibacterium sp. | reverse complement strand
ATGAATGCCTCACCGTTTTTATTGATAAGCTTAGCACCCAGAGAACGAACCTTTTCCGTTACTAAAGCACCGAAAATCTGTTCGGGGAAAGCTGCACCCGTGGGATGATACTGCAGGGTTTCAGCATATAAAAGCTTTGCTCCTGCGCGATAGCCAAGCACCAGTCCGTCTGCCGTTGCACCGTAGTGGTTAGAGGTCGGGAAGCCCTGATAGTGCATTCTACCAGCACCACCAGTTGCAATGATAACGGTTTTTGCCTTGGCAATTAAAATATCCTCGGTTTCCATGTTGAGTAAAACCGCACCAGCAGCGTTTCCGTTTTCATCTAAAATCAGTTCGATTGCTGCAGTAAAATCAACAACCGGAATTTTTCTGTTTAACACTTCGTCACGGAGCGTACGCATGATTTCAGCACCGGAATAGTCCTTTGCCGCATGCATTCTTTTTCTGGAGGTACCACCGCCGTGGGTGGTAATCATGTTGCCCTCAGCGTCTTTATCAAACTCAACGCCCAGCTCAGATAACCACAGAATTGCTTCCGGTGCATCACAAACGAGCTTAGACAGAAGTTCTCTTTTTGCAGCAAAATGACCGCCACCGAAGGCATCTACAAAGTGGATTGCGGGAGAGTCGTTTTCCTTATCTGCCGCCTGAATTCCCCCCTCTGCCATCATAGTGTTGGCATCGCCAATACGGAGCTTTGTTACAATCATAACATTAGCACCTGCTTCGTGAGCTTCAATCGCCGCAGAAGAGCCAGCACCGCCGCCACCGATAACTAAAACATCTACATCATAATCGGGGTTTTCTAAATCAATGTCAGCCGGGTTGATGCGGCTGTGAGCCTGGAGCATAGCAGCCAGTTCCTTCGGCACTTTTTCGCCTTTATTTGGACCAATAGAAAGAAGCTCAAACTCATCGGTTTTATAATCAGGATGGTAAGCCTTTAACAGGTCTTCCTTTTCCTGAGCTGTCATTCGTCTGGGTTCTAATTCAATGTTTTTCTCTCTTGCCGCTTCAACTTTAGCAAGGGATTCCTGAAAATTTTCTGAATACATGACTGCACCTCCTTATTTCTCAATTTCTCTGTTGTTATAAAGTTCTTTAATTTCATCAATGGGCTTTTGGAGTAAATCTTCAATCAGCTTAGTAAAGGTGCCCTCATTGATTTCTTCAACTCTCTTTTCAAGATGTCCGCATTTGGGTGCAATGTACTTACCGTTTAAACGGCGAGCAAGCATTGCCACCTGGGGATGAGAAATGCCGGCAGGACAACGGGAAGAGCAAACACCACACATGACGCAGTCAAAAGACTCTTCCGCACATTTTTCATACTCGCCACGCTGTGCATAGGCAATGTACTGCATAACGTTTAATTCCTGCGTACAAGATTTAGTGCAGGCATTACAGCCGATGCAGGCATAAATTTCAGGATACAGCTGCATCATAATCTGCTCTGTGGGGCCGATTTTCTCAATATCGTACACCTGCTTAACTAAAGGGAAGAACGGCAGGGTTGCGATATACATATTATCTTCAACCTTTGTCTGGCATGCAAGACAAGCCTTAAGCTCACGGTCACCTGCAATTCTGTAAATGGTTGCACACGCACCGCAGAAGCCGTTTCTACAGCCACAACCACGCTTTAGCTGATAGCCGGCATATTCCATGGCACGCATAATGGTCAAATTGTCCGGCACACTGTATTTTTTACCAAACAAGAATATATTTACTGTGTTTTCCATGTTCGTATCCTCCTTATCAATACTCATCGGGCAGCTCGTCGATTTCATCGCAGCGGAATACCGGACCGTCTTTGCAGACGTATTTCGCACCAATGTTACATCTGCCACACTTACCCACGCCACACTTCATCTTAAGCTCCATTGTGGTATAAATCTGAGTTTTTTCAAAGCCTAACTCCACGAGTCCCTGCAGCGTGAATTTAATCATAATCGGCGGTCCGCAGAGAATTGCCGTCTTGTCGGTTGAAAAGCCCAGTTCTTTAACATAGTTTGGAACGAAGCCAACGTGACCATTCCATCCTTCTTGAGGATTATCAATGGTCAGATGTACGTTAATACCGTCATCATTGCACCATTCGTCAATAATTTCTTTGTAATCAACTAAATCGTCTTTACTTCTGGAGCCGTATACAATATCAATCTTCCCGTACTGATCGCGATAGTGACGACAGTAATTGATAACGGACCTAAGAGGTGCAAGACCGATACCGCCGGCAATAAAGAGCATATCCTGACCGCGGAATACCGTATCAACGGGGAAGGGTTTTCCGTAAGGCCCGCGGATGGTAATCTGCTGGCCGACTTCAGCCTGATGGAGCCACTCGGTTACGCAGCCGCACTTTTTAATAGAAAATTCCATATATTCGGTATTCGTAGGAGAAGAAGTGATTGAAAACATTGCT
>JAZOWR010000057.1:0-2184 GCA_045659345.1 Ructibacterium sp. | reverse complement strand
TGGCACTCCACTCATCCACATATTCTGCCATAGTGGAAGAAGGAGTAATCGGGTAAATGGCTGCAACTTCAGTAAACGCGTAGGCGCAATGTGCAGCAGCACAGTTACCGTCCATGGTCTTAAATTTCTTAGCCATGTCTTTTGCCTCCTTAGTGTATAATAAAATGTTGATTATTTTTCAAATCCATATTCTAAGTTAGTATAACATATTCTTATTATAAATTCAAATGATTTTTATAAAAAAAACAAAAATTTTTTTATTTTCATTTACTAATTAAAAAAAATGTGCTATAGTTATCATAAATTTGGTGAAATTAAGAGAAAATCGGAGTTGATATTTATGTGGCGCAACGAACTAAAACGCTATTTTGGCATCTTTGTGATTGGCGTTGTCTTAATTGCAGTATATAAAACCTTTGACAGTTTAGACACTCTGTTTAAAAGCATTGGGAATTTACTCTCTCTCCTTACCCCGTTCATCATTGGAGCCTGTATTTCATATATCCTTGCAATTCCCTGCCGAAAATTAGAGCATCTTTGTAAAAAAACCAAACTA
This sequence comes from Ructibacterium sp., assembly GCA_045659345.1. Classification (GTDB taxonomy): domain Bacteria; phylum Bacillota; class Clostridia; order Monoglobales; family Monoglobaceae; genus Ructibacterium. The sequence goes on along the minus strand of JAZOWR010000057.1, from coordinate 1,628 downwards.
ACCTTCCTTGTTTCTCACCGACGCGGAATTGCCGTTGCCTCTATCTATCTTTTGTTTATCGGCATTATCATTCTGCTTTTGGTGGCACTTCTTCCTGCGTTGGTTCGGAGCATATCACAATTTATGGAACAGTTTCCTATCCTGATACAAGGCTTGGTAGGCTGGTTTAATTCCCTTGGCATCTACACCATCGACCAACACAGCATCCAGGTATTGCTATCGAGTGAATTCTTTTCTCTTGACAAAATCTTAGGTGGTTTTAGCTTTGACAATGTCAACCGCTATGCCAAGGGCGTTATGAATTTTGGAAGTACCGTCTTTAACATATTCTTGGGATTGATTATCTCCGTATACCTCCTGCTGGACCGTCGAAATCTCAGGGAAAGTTTTATGCGGCTCGCCCGCTCCTTTATCCCGGAAAAACACCGAAAACTCCTTTGCCGTTATCTCAGTAAAATCAATGAGTTTGTAACTCTTTACATCTCCTGTCAGCTGGTAGATGCAATTATCGTATTTATTCTATCTTTTCTTGCTCTTACCATTATGCAGGTGGAATATGCACCTCTACTCGCAGTATTGGTTGGCTCTTTTAACCTAATTCCCTATTTTGGCGCCATCATCGCTACCGTTCTTGCCGGTCTTATTACTGTCTTTACCAAAAGCCTTACCGCGGGACTTTTCGTAGTAATTGTTCTGATCATTCTCCAGCAATTGGACGCTAACCTGATTCAGCCCAAGCTGCTCTCCGGTTCTCTAAATATCCACCCAATCTGGGTTATTATGGGCATTGTGCTTGGCGGAGGTTTATTTGGGGTTGTTGGTATCTTTCTTGCAGTTCCGCTCTTTGCCCTGCTCCGCATCATTGTTCTGGATATTCTGGAATTGCGCGAAAGACAAGTTTCATCACAAAACGAAAGCACTTCCTGAGGAAGTGCTTTTTTATGACTATTTTAAGATTTCCGCCTTTTTTATAACAATCGGGGTCTTGGGTTTGTCGGCATTATCCCGGGGCGTGTTTAAAAACTCATCCACGGTATCCATCCCCTCAATCACCTTGCCAAATGCAGCATACTGGCCATCCAGATGCGGTGCTGCATCATAACAGATAAAAAACTGGCTGGATGCCGAGTTTGGATTTTGAGAACGCGCCATAGATACCACACCTCTGGTGTGGGAAAGGGTGTTCTTGGTAAATCCGTTGTCCGCAAATTCACCCTTAATCTTTTTAGAGCTTCCGCCCGTTCCATTCCCCTTAGGGTCACCGCCTTGTGCCATAAAGCCTTCAATAATACGATGGAATGTCAATCCATCATAAAAACCTGACTCCACCAATTCCAAAAAATTCTTCACTGTTATGGGTGCATACTCAGGTGCGGTTGCAATCACAAAGGTCTTTCCGTTTTCCATGGTTACCTTTACCTTTTGAGAGACGGTAGGATCTACACTCAGCGAAACCTCTTGTTCCTTAACAGCTGTATTGGTTGCGGTTGCTTTTGCCGGCTCTTTCTTCTCGGTCTTGCTACTCGTCGTTTCAACGCCACACCCGCAGAGCGACAGGCAAAGCATCAGTGCTATCAACATAAAACGGATTCTATTTTTCATGATTCTTCCTCCAAATCTTTTTTCAT
>JAZOWR010000056.1:0-2575 GCA_045659345.1 Ructibacterium sp. | reverse complement strand
ATGTACATCTTTTGTTTTTGATGCTTGATACTACTCTGATGGATTCCGGGGTCAGATTTGAATACAGGCGTGTAACCAGACCTAAAGACAGATTATGAGCAATACACTTGTACTTACGTCTGTTTGCTTTGTAATTAGCCGTAACCTTCTTTATGATGCTGCAGACCATTTGAGATGACAGCAACGGGAATTTACCTCTTGCAGAGTGATAAACTGCTCTATGCACTGTAATCTGATTTAAGGCTAGGTCTTTATGAGTCCAGATGTACTCGGAGATAAAGTTATAGCAATCGACAGCCGCCTTCAGCACCGAAATCCAGTACTGACGGTTAGTTTCCTCGTCAAATCGCATTTTAACTTTATAGCAGTATATCATTTTCAGACCTTATGATGTGTATAAGTGTATTTATAGCACATTTTGAATGGCTTTGCAACTTTTGATTTGCAAAACAGTCGTATTCAGGTATATAATGTCTTTATGTTTTAGTTGATTTACCTCCCCACACCTAAAGGTGTGGGGTTTTCGGGGCTTATGAAAACGCAAAGATTTCACCGGTTCGCCAGTCAGAAGTGTAAAAAGTTAGATCAAATCTTTTATCAATTTTTTTAGTTAATGATGTTAAAATTTCCTCAAGATCATCTGATTCATAAAGTTTTCTAAAATTCATCATGTTTACTCCGCCTTGAATATTGTCTTTTTGCCCTTTGAATTCCTTATAGTGCTTCCGAAGTCCATATGATTCACAAGGCTCGGATAAACTGCAAGGAAATTGAGATCCCTGATGCTGTATGCAATATAAACGTCCTGCTGCTTAGTTCTTACATAATAAGGATACATTTTCCGGAAACTGCTTTCGCTGTCAGCAATAAGTTTTCTTATTTTGCCGGGCAGATAAAAGCACTGATTCCAGATGTACTTTGATCCGGAAACCTCGTAAATTTTGAAGTCCTTTTCTTCAATATTTACCGTTTCTTTAATATCTCCTCTCGGAAATGTATTAAAGTGGAAATTGATAACCGTTTCCGGGTACTTCTGAATTATTGTATCTGTATAAACCTTGAAATTATTGCACAGTTCCACGTCATCTTCAAGGACAAGCAAATCATCCTCGTAAGTCCGGCAAAGATCCGCAAGATTCTTCACCGTATCGGTACCGCCATTAAAGATTTCAGCGTTAAGCTGGTCTTTCAGTTTTCTGGTGTTCTGAGCCCTCTCATCAGGGGCATCAGCAAAGGTAAAAATTACAGTTTTCACGGTAATACTGTCTCCGTGAATGTGTAAGGAGTACCGTTATAGGTAACATCCTCAAGTCTGAGGTCAAATGCCACAGAGAACCTGTTGTTGTCCCCGGAGTTCAGTCCGACAGTATCGTTGCGAATAAACAGTCCTTCTTCGTAGTTAAATCCGTCCGTTTCCAAAACGGCATAGACTTTAAATCTGTTGTTATTATTTTCGGTGGACTCCTTGTAAATTGAAAGAGGGTAAGATGCACCTACTACCTGAGCAGGAAGAGTTTCAGGAAGCGTTATAGGTTCCTCGCCCATGTTTTCAAAAAGTTCGTTGATTGAATCCATGAACGGTTCTGTCCGGAGGATAAAGTCTCCGAAAGAAGGCTTGAAATTCAGTTTTAAGTCGTATACAAGACCGCCGGAATTCTGTCCGTAGAACCCTCTCGGGTTAATATTAACAACGGCAAGATACACGGTGTCATAATCATCTTCCTTTGCAGTTTCCGTTATATCGCTAATGACGGTATAGCCTAGTTTACCGCTGTTATTCTCAACTGATACTATATCTTTGACAATTTCCATAGGGATGTTCAGTTTTGATTCTACATAACCGTCGTAGTTTGACAGTCTGAAATGAATTTCAAAATACAAGGGAACACGAGTTACCGACCGGGTCGGGAATGAAGGGGAACCGCCTCCGGAGGGTAAAGTAAGTTCCTTTGTGTTATTATCAAGATACTTTAATGTTAAAGTATTATCATCGATATCAGCATCGGTGATTACCAGAGGCTTGAGTTTGTTGTTGTATCTTATAAGCTTAGAAAGGCTTATTACCTTGGTTTCTTCTGACATTTTAATCCCCCTCTCCGTTGTCCTGATTACCCTGATTCTGAGCAGGGAACAGAGCGTCTATATCTTCTGCCGTAGCATATTCAATATTCACGTTTACCGAAACATTCTCGGTGCCATCGAATGCGCCTAAAGTGTTGTTGTTCTGTTTGACGGTTAAGGTGTGCCTGTCCAGCAGGCCGTTGAGGAGGTAGAAGTTGTAATTTAACTCGCCGCCCCAGCTTTTGTCTCCGTCGGGAACAACCCAGACTCCGTTTGAAAGCTGTTCCTTTCTTGTGTAGGTATTAGCCATATTGTTTCCTCGTTTTTAGATGTATATATTATTTATATTGATTGAAAATATATTTATCAATCTTGAAAAATATTATTGCCCCTATAGTCTGTCCGAGAATCAGGTTCACTGTTAACCCCAGTCCCATGCGCTCGAACAAAAGCATAAACGGGAGCATTACAATAGCTGAAATCATCCACCTCAGCCAGTATATCAGGAACAGTT
>JAZOWR010000055.1:0-3062 GCA_045659345.1 Ructibacterium sp. | reverse complement strand
ATCGCTTGTCTGCCCTGAGAAATACAGGTAGCAATGGCTTGAAGAAACACCTCTGTTTTTCCGCTTCCTGTAACACCGTGAAGCAGAATTTTTTCATGCATTCTATGGCGAATCAAGTGATTTAAATGATCTATAATCGGTTTTTGTTCCTCAGTTGGTGTATATGCAGAGGAAGGAGAATGATTTTGAAGGCTGTAAACCTCGCGGTCTATCTGTTCACGATAGATGGTGATAATGCCCTTGTCTTTTAGTGCGTTGAGGGAGGTATAGTTTCCGTCCGTAATCATTACCAAATCCGAGGTTGGCATATCTCCGTTGTCGCAGAGTGCAAGGACCATATCAGCCTGAACCCAAGCCCGTTTGATACGCAATTCGTCTGCCATGGCATAGCCATCTTCCGTTGTCAGATTTAGATGTGCCTTTCTGACATAGACAAAAGAAATCGTGTCATCAATTTTTTCCTGTATTGTTATAAGACCCAGTTCTGCAAGGGTTGATGCTGTGCGAATCAATCCGCGTTTGTTAAGTTCTGCCTCCAGCTCCTCCAGTTCTGCCAAACCGTCAAGTTCCTTAAGTTTATTAAGCAACTGCTGTTGTGTGGGTGTCAGCTTTTTTTCTATATTCTTTTGCTTTAACAAAAGCCATTTACGAACTTTGGTTCCCATATATGGAGGTTTGATCAATTTGTATGCCTGCTGAAAAGAGCAGAAGTAACGATTCTGCATCCAATTGCACAGCTCCAAAATTTCTGAAGAACAAACAGGAGATTCATCCAGGGGTCGAATCAGAGATTTCAGCCGATGAAAGTCGCTGGTTTCTTTTATGGCAACCACCAACGCCTCGGTGCTGTTGTTATGCACGCCAAATGGAACCAGAACCCGAAGTCCCGGTTTGATTTTATGCTCCAATTCCTCAGGAATAAGATAATCAAATCCCCGACTGATGGAATGGGAGCTATCGGTCAGCATAACGGTTGCAATCATAGTGCCTCCTTAACATATAGACAAAAACGCCGGTTTTCAGAACCGGCGTCAATATTCTAGTCTTCCTTTATTTCCTCATCGGAATCATCGGTAGCTACCGGATTGGTAAGATCGACACCTGCCATAGGAAATACATTAAGTTTGTTCTCAAAAATTTCTTTTGTTGCAACGGAAACTTCTTTGCAGGTAGCAGTTTCCACTAAAGGCGCAGAACCTTCGGTAAGCTGGCGGGCGCGTTTTGCAGCCTCTAAAACTAAGGTGTAACGGCTTCCGGTTTTTTCAACTAACTTTGCAATAGGGGGATAAATCATCATAATACAACACTCCTTATTCTTATTATATCCTTGATTTCGGTAACAGCATCATCAAGATTTTGATTTACAACAACATAATCATAGTGGTCTTGCTGTTGCATCTCCCATTCAGCAGCAGCAATTCGTTTTACGATTTCACTTTCTGTTTCGGTGCCTCTTCCACGAAGCCTTTTGCACAGAGTTTCCATATCAGGCGGTGCAATGAAGATGCAAACTCCTGAAGGAAAGTTTTTCTTAACCTGCAGTGCTCCTTGCACATCAATTTCCAGAATCACATTCATACCGTGTTCCAGTTTTTCTAAAACCGGTGCAAGAGGGGTTCCGTAATAGTTTTCGTTGTAGGTTGCCCATTCTAAAAACGCACCGTCGCGAATCATGGCTTCAAATTCCTCAGTCGTTTTAAAGTAGTAGGTTTCACCCTCTTTATCAATGTTTCGTGGTTTGCGGGTTGTAGCAGAGATCGAAACGGTGAGTGCAAGAGAGTCCTTTTCCTTCATAATTTCATCGCACAGCGTACCTTTTCCCACGCCCGAGGGGCCAGATAGGACAAACAGAGTTCCTTTGCTACTCATTTTCAGCATCCTCTCTGGTATCATCTTCTTTCGGTTCTGCACGCCCTGCAATGGTCTCTGTCTGAATCGCAGAAAGAATGACATGGTCGCTGTCTGTAATAATAACGGCACGCGTCCGCCGACCGCATGTGGCATCAATCAACAACCCTTTTTCTTTTGATTCTTGAATGATACGCTTAATAGGTGCAGAATCAGGGCTGACAATGGCAACCACTCGATCGCCTGCAATAATATTACCGAATCCGACATTGATTAATTTCATAGTATTATGCCTTTCTTATGTATTATTCAATATTTTGAATCTGTTCCCGAATTTTTTCAATGATAGATTTCATCTCTACCACATGAGAGGAGATGGTAAGATCATTGGCTTTGGAACCTATGGTATTGGTTTCGCGATTCATCTCCTGAATGATAAAGTCGAGTTTTTTACCGATGGGCTTGTCGGTATCTATTGCAGAAAGAAATGCCTTAACATGACTCCGCAAACGAACAGTCTCTTCATCGACTGCAACCTTGTCTGCAAAAATAGCTGCCTCGGTTAAAATTCTGCTTTCATCGATTTCAACCATGGTCGAAACCACATCACGAACCTTATTGTAAAGACGCTCTCTGTACGCTTTAACAGTTTCAGGAGAAATGACTTCGATTTTTGCCACATATTGCAAAATTTCATCAGTTTTACTTAAAATATCGTTTTTCAGGCGTTCACCCTCAAGACCTCTTAATTCATTATAGTTTGCAAAAGCTTCTCTTAAAACCGGCTGAATTTCCTGCCACAATTCTTCGTCGTCCTGTTCTGCGTGCTCAATACGCATTACATCTGTATTCATAAAACGCATAACAGAAATTTCTTCTTCCAGTCCTGTAACTTCTGCAATCTCATGAAATGCTTTCATATACTGAGCCGCAAGTTCACGGTCTACCACAATGGTTTTGTTGCTTTCTTCGCCCGTTTTAATATTGATGCTGATATCAATCTTTCCGCGCGTGGTATATTCGCTTACAATGCCACGAATTCTTTCTTCCACAAAACTTAAATATTTGGGCATTCTGTAATTCAAATCCAAGTAACGGTGATTGACAGATTTTACCTCAACCTCAATTTCTTTTGAGGGCAAAACCACGGTCGCTTTTCCGTATCCTGTCATACTGCGCAACATATAAACGCCTCCATTTTGTTTAAATAATCT
>JAZOWR010000054.1:0-14007 GCA_045659345.1 Ructibacterium sp. | reverse complement strand
CACTAGTGCCATATCGGTTTCTGTGCCGGTATGGATTTTTAGCCCTTCATCGGTAAAATCAAAGTGTTTTGCCCGCTCGTTGATTTCCTTTTCAAGTTGCTTATTGGTTGTGTCAAGGTTTTCCTGCGTTTGCTTTATAGCAATACCAAGCTGCCCGTTTTCAATGTCAAGTGATGCTTCAGTGGTTTCCTTGAAGGAACTGTATTCATCGGATTTGACATATTCGCCAAGATGCTGCAGTGTGATGCTTTCGGATTCTACAATGATATTTGATGCCTGCTTAGCAATTTCTTCCTGCAAGCCTTGTTCAGTCGCAAGCATTTCCTCTTTCGTGGCACATAGTGCAATTTGCTCGTTGGTCTGCGTGATATTTGTTTCAGCTGTTGTCACTCGGACTGCAAGAGCATTTGCATCAGCCTGTGCTTTGTCAGCTGCTGTCTTTGCCGCATTTGCTGCAGCTTGTGCATTGTCAGCCGCAGTCTTGGCATCATCAGCTACAATCTGAGCATCTTTTGCAAATGCCGCCGCCAACTCTGCCGCACCTGTTGCTTCTGCTGCACTTTGAATCGCAGCATCAACAGAAGCCCTTGCATCTTCCACCGCCTGCTCTGCCGCCGCAATTTCTGCTTCAGTGGCATCCACTTTGGCAAGTGTGTTGGCTAGATTCTGCTTTGCCGTGGCAAGATTGGTCTGGGCTGTGGCTACTCGTTCAGCTGCTGCTTTTGCTTTCCTGTCGGCTTCAGCGGCATCATCCTGTGCCTTTTGCGCTTTATCGTCTGCCGCCTTTGCATTAGCCACCGCTTGTTCTGCCGTTCTCTGTGCAGTTGCTGCATTTTCAGCGGCTTCATTGGCTTTGCTCTGTGCATTGGTGGCATTTCCTTTGGCTTCATCTGCGGTCATTTGTGCGGTAGCTGCTGCTTTTGCCGCATCATTTGCGGCTTTTTGTGCGGCACCTGCATTTGTGACGGCTGTGTTTGCCGTGTTTTGGGCTGCATTCGCCTTTTCGGTTGCCGCAACTGCATCTGCCTTGGCTTGATTTACTGCTGCCTGTGCATCTGCAACAGCTTGCTCTGCTGCTTCTATTTCTGCTTCAGTGGCATCCACTTTATCGGATATGATTGCAAGGTCTGCCTGTGCTGCGGTTAGGTCAGCTTCGGCTTTGTCCGCAACGCTCTTTGCCGTGTCAGCAGCCGCTTTTGCTTTGTCAGCTTCGCTCTGGGCGCTTGCTGCGGCACTTGCTGCTTCATTAGCTTTGTTTTGCGCTGCCTGTGCATCTGCCGTTGCCTGATCCGCTTGGCTTTGAGCAGTAGCCGCTACGAATTGCGCTGCTTCAGCCTTTTCCTTTGCATCGTTGGCTGTTTCGTCTATGACGGTGACCTGTTGTAGGGTTGTGCTGATTTGTCCCGCATTGGCTGTGATTTGCGCTTGCAGGTGTGATGTTGTTTGGGTCAGATCGGTATTCCTGACATAGTCGGCTTCCATCGTTTGCCTGTATGTTTCAAGATTTTTGCCGAAGTTCTCAACATCTTTTTCAGCTTGCTCTGCATCAAGCTTGGCTGCGGCGGCTGTATCAGAAGCAGATTGTGCAAGGGTGCTTGCTTCTTCTGCGGTGACAATTGCAGTGTTTGCATTGGTGACAGCAGATTCAGAAGCGGTCTTTGCTTCCACTGCGGCACCCTTTGCTTCGGCTGCATCGGCTTCAGCATTGCTTGCTGCCGTGGCAGCTTTCTTTGCTTCTCCTTCGGCTATTCCAGCTGCAGCTTCGGCATCCTCTGCCGCTTTCTGCGCATTCTCAACCGAAGTGGTTATTGATTGAACACTTGCTTCAACCCTGCCTACAGCAGCTTCAGCGGCTAGTGCCTTTGCTTCTGCCGTAGCGGCTGAACCTGATGCTGCGCTTGCGGATTTCTGTGCTTCCTCTGCTGCTTCATTCGCTTCTAATGCGCTTTGTGCCGCCGCTTCTGCCTGTCCTTGTGCCGCTACAGCTGCATTGTTGGCATTGTTTGCTACCGCCAAAGCTCTTGCCGCTGACTGTGATGTCTTGGCAAACTGTGCCGCCAAATCCATAACCTTCTGATGAATGCCGCTTGTCTTGATAAGATGCTCACCAAGTGTTGCGGTGTGTGCCTGATCCACCACAGATGTTTCAAGTTTCAGCACCCTTGTGGAAACGTACATTTCACCGGCATCATCAATGATGTTGATTCTGTCACCGATTTTGACCCCTTCAGGAAGTTTCTTGATGTCGGTTTCATAGTTCACTTCCATATCACAGACCTTTTTCAGCTCGGTGATTGCGTGTGAAAGAAGTGTTTCGGCTACCGGGGTGTTGTACGAATATGGGCGCACAATATAGCCCTCATAGCCATCAAGCCTGTTCGGCTCTTTGTTCCACACATAGCGGCTCCACTTTTCATTTGCCTTGCGTGATTTCAGCACGCCGTTGTCATCAACGAAGAAGTCACCGTCATCGTATGGTTCTTCCAAATCCTTTAATGTGATGGGTTCTTCGGCATTGTCTGGAACTCCGCCTTCACACACAAAAGCCGTTGCCAAGTTGGCAACGGACTTTGTGGTGATAATCTTGTCAATTTCCCTGTTTAGCCGGAGCTGTACGCCAGCATCCTTTCCACGCTTCTGATAGATATTCAGATATTTGTGGGTGATTGTCAGCCCCTTGATTGTAAAGGAATACGATACCTCAAAGCCACCGAACTGTGTTGCTATACTCGCAAGCCTTGCTGTTACAGTTGATTCACCTTCCCATTTGAGCTTGCGCACGGTATCAGCAGGGATTTCATTGATTCCAATCTCGAAGCCACTGTCAATAATATATTTGTTGATATACCATTCGGCATTGTGGCTCTCTGTGTCTTCAAATTCCCCCGCTATTTCGTTTATAAGGTCAAGTCCGGCATCTTCTGCATAGATGTATATGTCTTGATTCTTGGTGTTTATTTCGGCATCTATGATGGTGTAGAATTCGTTTTCCCCATCGTGACTGCGCAGCAGATAGTTTCCGGCATTGGTCATTGCTTCAAGTGCCTTGCGGTTCGTTTCATTGAACCCTATAGTGCAGGTGAAGGTTGACACGCCTGTTTCAACATCTTCGGTCTTTAAGTCTTCTTTAATCACGAAGCCTTTTTGCAGGTTCGTGGTTGCGTGTCCAAGAACCTGCATAAGTCTGTCTGCGAAGTAAATAATCATAGGAACACCTCTCTATATCTCACCCGGAATGTGGGTGCATACTGCGATTCAACCCATTCGGAATATGAAAAACCGATCTGATTGATGCCCGGTGTCAGACAAAAGCCTTCCCAATCGTTACCCAGCGCACCCAAGGCAGGTGAAGCAACGCCATTCAGGGATATTTCACCTGTGTTGCAGTCTGCTTCCACTACATCGTTTGCTCTGAACTTGTTCGGGATATCTCGCCAGGTTGCACAGTTGTCTTTGGTGAATGAAACAGTTTTGATGCCGTTGTAGTAAAGTTCAGGCTTGTTTCCGTACTTCAAGAATGCAAACGTGACTTCGGTTGCCGCAATATCGGCAATGGCATTGACGGTGTATACCTTTTTTATTCCGCCAATGTCAAAGGTCACTGTGTTCCCGGACTTCGTGATGCTTGATGCCTTGGTGCCATTAAAGTTTTTGTTGTAATAGGAAAGGTCAATACTTACTTGTCCGCAGCTGCTGCCATTGATATAGAATACAACGTTTGCCTTTGTTCCGTTGCTTTCCTTCAACACATTAACACCGGCAAGCACCTTCCGGTCTGCTCCGCTTCCACTCAACACCAAAGCCTGTAAGGCTCCGATTTGGTTTGTGTCAAGTGGCGTTTGTCCTATGCTCATTAGTGGTGTATAGCTCAACCTGAAGTTATTTGCACCTACATCACCGATAGCATCGGCTGGAATAGCCCTTGTAATAGAGCTGCCGTGCCACCCGTTTCCTGTGCCATAATTCGTGCATTTGAGATAGTAGGTTTCAGGTACTGGGGCAATGTAAGCCGGTATTTGAATATCAATACACGATGTTTTTGCAAGTATGCCTGTCTTTCCATTACCATCCGGTCTGGTTGCTTGGAAGTATACACCTGTGATATTTTTCTGATTACTTGTCACTGCCACAGTGAATGATACCGATGCGGTATGCTTTTTCTTGCCTTCCCACCGGGTATTCTTATCTTTAAGGGTCACGGTCTTTGTTTGGTCACCAACCGTGATTGTGCCTTGCAAGACATATCCCTTTCCAAAGTAGTTGCTATCTTTGGCAAGTGATGAATCAATATAGACTGTGACTGTCACACTGTTTGCAGTGCGGTTTGTTGCAGTTGCCCAAAGCGAATAGTGGATATATGGCACTTCAGCATTAGAAGCTATGCTTCGCAAGTTCGGTGTTTTAACCACTTGTGAAGAGTTGCTGTGTACTATGTAGGTAGCCGCAGCAATTCCCGTATTTCCCACTTGTTCAGCTCCGCCCACTACTTTGCCACTGTTAGCACTCCACAATGATTGTGCTGCGGTTCCCCAGCTTGTGGATTTGTCAAGCTTTTGGTTGACCAGTGTTTGCGACTTCTCACCGCCGCTTTCGGTGTCAACCTCGTCAGGATCGCCGATCTGAATAATCTTTTCTTCCTCATTGAAGAAAGCCACATATCCGCAGTCACCTTTTCCACTCAGGGCGGTCACTGTTTCGCCATCCTCGCTTGCTTCGTCCTCGTTGTAGAATTCCGCACGCAGTGTGGGGAAGCCTTTATATGTGCCGTTGTAGTCAATTACTATGTCCGTTTCACCCTCGCCCGGAACCACTTCGTATTCCGTCACGGAATATTTGAATGGGTCAAGGCAAATGATTTCAAATTCACCGACAACGGCATTTTTGCCCGGCTCCACCTCGCCAATATAGGACGGTGTGCCGGTGTAGAATTTATCCTGCTCATCATTGAAGATAAGCTGTGCATCGGTGACGTTCAGAATGCTTCCCAGCTTGTTATATGCTTCTCGGAATTCTTCAGCCGATGCCGCTATAAGCTGATAAGTTATCCTGATCACTCTGGCAGGATATCTTTTGCCCTGCATTGTTGAGCCGTCACGAATGCCTGTGTCAAAGGCGCTTATTTCCGGGGAAAGAGCTTCCCTGCCTTCGACCGTCAATGTCCTGTAGCCTGATATAAGATTCTCAATGTATTCGCCATTGAGCATCAAGGCTTCGGAAGGCAGTGACAAGCCTTCCGGTGTTTCTGTTGTATCTATGAAGTTGTACATGTCACTGCCCCCTTATATATTTCCGTGTTTTCTTGAATTTCTTGTCTGCCGCTTGTCAAGTTCGTCCTGCATATAGACTGCTTCAGCCTTTGCAAATTCTCTGCCGTCAACGCTCAGAGGAACAACGATCTTGTATTCTGCGTTCCTGTAATAGTCATAATCAGCGGACAATTCACCGCCATATGCCATTGCAAGGTCAGGTGTTGCAACAGTGGGAATGGACACAAGCTTTTCAGCCGCCGCCCATACATCTTTGACCATACCAAGCAAGCCGTTTTCATAGCCTTCGCCATACCAGCTTCCAAGTTGATCTGCCACCTTTGACGGGCTTCCAATCTTAGCCTTTGCCCGGATTGCCTTATCCGCAGCTGCCGCCATTTTTGAAGCTGCACTGCGAATGACACCAAGCATTGACACCATACCATTGGCAAAACCTTGGCTGATAAATCTGCCGGAGCTGTACGCACTGGTTGAACCTGCATTCAATGTTGTGCTGACCTGCGCCGTTGTACTTGCTGCAACCACAGGTGCTTGTGCAAGTCCGGTCTGCAATCCCTTGGCGAATGCCGTGCCGACCTTTACGCCTGCCGTTTCCGCTTTGCCTGCGGTGTCATTGAATGCCGACACCAATTTATTCATAGCGGATTTCACCTTGCTTCCAAGGGCGTTCAAGCCTGCTTCAACAGTCTTGATTGATTTCTGCATAGTTGTCAGTGATTTCTGCGCTGATTTCGCATTCTTGGCAATGGATTTCATCTGTGAGTTCACAGCCTTCAAGGAGGCCGCCATTACAAGCGAACCTGCTCCACCGATCATCATTCCTGTGCCGAATGCCAAAACACCAACGCTTGCTGCAAGTGCTGATACACCGACCAGAATAATTGCCGTATTTGCAAGCATTAATCCTGCCACTGCTACGGTTGCCATAGCCATCAACGTTGCCAACGATGCCGTCAACATTAACGCACCCGCTGCTGCTGTCGGAAGCACAGTCGCAATTAATGTTATTGATGTTGCCAAAATCATCATTGCTGCAGCCAATACAGTACCGCCAGCCGCAAGGAGAAGAACCCCCGCTGCTGTTACAAGTACAGCTGCGCCTACCACAAGAAGCCCTGCTCCCAAGGCAACACAAGCAACTCCTGCTGTAGCCGCACCCACTGCGAAAGCAACAAGACCAGCACCAAGTGCAAGAAGCGCCACGGCTCCTTGTGTGCCGTACTCACAAAGCATAGGCAACTGCTGTGCCACGATTGCCAAGCCAACAGATGCCAAAAGCGCACCTGCACCAACCATTAGCATGGCTGCACCAAAGGCAAGCAGACCAACGGAAGCGGCTGTCAAAGCCGTTCCCATAACTGCTGCCAATACCATTAGTCCTGCAAGCGCAACAACCATTCCTGCCATAACTGCAATAGCTGCGCCACCTGCATTAGCAAGTGCAATTGATGAAACTGCCAAAAGTGCAAATCCGCCCGCTATAAGCAGGACTGCCGCACCCATTGCAAGCATTGCTGTTGCTACGGGCATCATCTGCGCTCCCATCGGTGCAAGTGTTTTGAGAAGCACCGCCATACCGATTCCAAGCGCCACCAGAGCCACTACAAGCCCCGCCATGACTGCTATTGCTCCGCCCCCGGCATTAGCTAGGCTGATAGCCGAAAACGCCAACAGAGCAAATCCTGCGGCTATAGCAAGTACTGCTACGCCCATCAAGGCGTATGACTTGGCTGCGATGAGCATTTGCGCTCCGCTTGTGGCACTTGTTGAGCCAACCGCTGTTTGCGATTTTGAAATGCCGAATAGCTTTGAAGCAATTCCGCCAATGCCCTTTGCTGCAAGTCCAGCTATGCCCTTTGCGACTGCTGCCACTCCCGGTGCTACTACCGAAGCAATCTTCAAGCCTTTGAAACCAATGACGATTGCCGGAAGCCACTTGATAAGCGTTGCAATTGCTCCTGCGTGTTCTTTGCAGAAACTTGCCACGCTCTTGATTGCATTAGCCACACCCTGCATTACCGATTTGAAGCCTTCTATTGAATCGGTTGATCCGAATTCGCCTTTCAAACCGAACAGAGCGGAGCCAATCTCTTTCACTGCACTCCACACCTCTGATCCAACGCCAGAGAATGCTTCCCGTGCTGCATTGAGATATTTTCCAATCTTGTCAACCATATTGGACACTTTATTTGCAAGCGCATCTGCATTGATGCCACTGAGCTTGTCGGCAAGTTTGTTGATGACACTGATGCCTTTTTTGTTCAGCACCTCAAATGCCGGGGTCAGCTTGTTTCCAAGTGTTTCTTTCAGTCCGTCCATAGCCTGTCCAACGGTCTTGGCTTCGGTTGCCAATTCCGTGAAGGCTTTGTTTGTGCCGACCTTGGCTATTGCATCAAAGAACTTGTCCGTTGAGATTTTGCCGTCCTGAACGTTCTTGACCAGCTCTGCAGTGGTCATTCCCATTTCTTTTGCCACCGCCGATATACCTGCAGGTGTCTGTTCAAGCATTAGCTTGAAGTCCTGCCAAGCCACATTTGGCTTTGCTGCCATCTGTGTTGCCTGCTGGGACAGTGTCTTCATTGCCTGCTGTGGATTTTCAGCCGCTGCTGCTAGACCGCCAAAGCCCTTGACAAGTGATGTGGTATTCTTTACGCCAACCGCTTCAAGCTGGGCGAAGGTGGTTGCCATATCACTTGAACTGTAGATTGTCTTCTGTGCAAAGTCTTGCAGCTCTTTTTTAACCCCTGCAATCTCTTTGTCACTCTTTCCAATCATTTGCATGTTCTTTGTGAACGTCTTCCAAGATGCATTGGACGAATCTATTTCGCTGATCAGCCCGGTCACGCTGTTCTTGATGGTATGGAATGCTGCTTGACCCATACCTTGAAGAATACCAAAAGCAAAGCCGCTTTTGATCTCACTTTTGAGCTTTCCAACGGCGCTTGTTGCCTTTCTGAATACAGAAGACATATCATCTTCAGCACGGAGCCTTGCAATTATGGACTTTGATTCTGCTGCCATATTCTCACACTCCTTTCTTCAGAAGTTTGCCGATGCCGGAAAATCTGCTTTTTTTCTCTTTCTTTGTGACTTTTCGCAGCTCGGCTTCGTAGTTGTAAAATTGTTTGAATTTCCTATACACCGGTTTGCTCTTGTTCTTTCCGGTTTTCTTTTCCGCTTTCACCGCAAAATTAAGGAATGCTTGCAAGTGGTTTCGGTAGTCATTGTCCACTTCCTTCAGCTGTGCTGCTTCCATCAGCAATTCATATTCTGGAATGGTCAAGCGGTCTACCTCTGCGAAACTCTTGAAGTCCAAATATCTGAAGCAATTTAAAGCAATATCCCGGTATCGTTCAGTGAAGTTTATTCGGCTGTCTTCGCCGCTTCCTTCGCTCTCTCCTTCTCCACTGTTTCCACAAGGTTCAGAGTTATTTTCTTCGTAACATTTGCTGTCTTTAAAAAACCCAGCACATCATCGAACAGTGCATCAAGGTCGGTGTCCTCGTTCTCG
Source organism: Ructibacterium sp. (assembly GCA_045659345.1). GTDB lineage: Bacteria > Bacillota > Clostridia > Monoglobales > Monoglobaceae > Ructibacterium. The sequence continues at coordinate 5,229 of JAZOWR010000054.1, read as the reverse complement.
ATGTGGGATTCTATTTCTTTCTGTGTCAGGCGGGGTTCAAAGCCTTTGTTGGCACGGACAAGGACATCTGCAAGGGCGAACACGTCACCGTCCATTATTCCTGCAACGGCATACTGCACGCCAAGGTTCTGCTGCTTGCCCTTGATGCCCTCAATGGGCTTTGATACGGTGGGGTCAAGCTCACGCATGAAGCCCATACCGAAGTTGAACTGATATACTTTTTCGTTGATAGTTAATTCAAACATTTTTATTTTCCTTCCTCTCGTAAAAAAAGGGTGAAGCACATATTCACTTCACCCTTTCTTCCTGTTTCATAGATTTTTGATTATTAGGATGTCTTCTGGGTAGTGTCAGAGAAGACATATGCTGCGATTTCCTGCTGTGCTGCAGTAACGGTGACATCACCGGTGACACCAACGCCGTTGATGCCGAAGGTGAGCGAACACTCAACGAAGTCTTCAGCTGCGGAAGTCTTCTCAAACTCGGTAAGGTAGCCCTGATAGTAGCGCCCCTTGAATTTGTTGGTGTTGCCAGTGCCGGCAACAGGTTCTTCAAGGTTTGCTTCCCAAATCTCGATGATTTCATCGTCATCCATTGCAGCTTCAAGCTCGTCAATAAGGGTGTCACCCACGGCAAGAATGGAAGTTGCGCTGATTTCTACCTCGGAAGCGCCGGGCGTACGGATTGCGCCGTCCTTGGTTTCGGTGGAATCTGCATCCTTGGATTTTGTGCGGCTGTTCTCGGTAGTGAATGCCAGAGCAGCTGCTGCAGCGCTGGTTGCTTTGCTGAGTATGCGGTAAAGATATACAATCTTTTTGCCGCTTACAGCTTCAGCAAACATCTGTAAATCGAACTTTTTCATGTTTCATTTTCCTTTCTTAACTGAAATAAAAATCCACCTCAACCACGCCGTGAAGCAGTGGTGTCTTGGTGGTGTTGTCCGGGATTATCCGTGAGGACATACCCCTGACATCCCACGAATGGTGGGCGGTGCGCTTGATATTCCTGCACACCGTTTTGATATTGAGCATCATTTCTGACACTGTGCCACGCTGTCTGGGATTGTTGTGCCAGATGTGAATGATCTGATGCACTCTGCCAATCACAGCGTTTTTGGTGGTGCTGTCATCCTGTTGATTATCTCCCATATACACAAAGGGATATGGGGTATCTTCGGGCGGTAGGCAGCCGTCATAGGTGTCATATAATGCTTCAATGCCTGTTTTGAGCTGTGAGAACAGCTCCTGCTGCGGGTCTGTTATATGCTTCATTCAATCACCTCGTTATTGCATTATTTTTTTCAGGTCACTGATGAAGATTTCCTTTTGTTCATTAAGGGCTGGCTCCACGAAAGGCTGTGCTTCCATGAATCTTGTGCCGTATTCCAGGTAGGGCGAATATTCCGTTTCCGGACCGACTTCTGCAGTAAATCCGGAATCCGTAATTTCCAAGCCAATACTTCTTTTGGTTGTGCCTGTCGCATAGCCCTTGGTAAAGTCCGCTTTTTCCTTCATTCTTTTCTGCAGTTCTGCGCCATTCTGCCGGACTATGAATTTGACATCGGAAGGATTGGCATTCTTCTTCAGTTTCTTTTGAAGCTCCTCTATTCCCTTAATATCAATTTTAATCTTTGCCATCACTGCACCTCGCTGACAATAAATGTCTTCAGGTATCTGGCTTTGTCTACGTTGTAGAACTTTTCGCCAATGCGGATTCTGTTGAACTTCTCCTTATATGGTCTTTGAAGGCGAAGGGTCAGGCTTTCTTGCTTGACCTTGCCATATACAAGGGTGAGCATTTCCGCTTCCGTGTCGGTGATATCCGCATACCGCTTTTCCTCGGTGATTATGTCCGCACCATAGTTGCCTGTGGCGGCATTGTATTCGCCCTGTTGAACACGCTGGAAGTAGATCGGTTTATCATAACGCATTATAAAAACCTGACCTTTCCCCTTGTGCTTTCCTTCTGCGAATCCAGCCAAGCCTGTATTTCTCCCATAAAGCCTGCAAAGTCACTTTCCGTGAACGAAAGGCTTTCACCCTCGACAGAATGACTTGTCAAGCCCTCTGATCCAATGCGATTGAAACGCATAATAGCCACATCAAGAATGATGTGGTTCATTTCATCAGGCGGGTCTATGCCACCAAGCAGCAATTTAAGTCTTGCTATGGTATTGGTTAGAATCAGCAGCAACTTGGTGTCAAGGTCTGTATCATCTGCCGCAATACCCAGCATCATTTTTAGATTATCCAGCATTTATTACACCCCCTTTATTTTTCGGTGGGCTTTTTTGCAGGTGCTTTCTTGGTGGGCGTGGCTTCCTCGACAAGTGCGATCAGCGGCTGCCCTTGCTTGTTATTGCTTCCTGCCAGCTCTGCAAGCCGCCCTTGTGATACCGTTAGCCCTTGGCGTGGGTAAGTGTCACCCACGGCATAGGGATAATTATTGTCATGCAAGTCTGTGAAATACTTGATAACCTTATACGCCATTAGGCACCAGTCCCAGCGTTGATAGTGCCTACAACGATGCCGTCAAGCTTCTCTGCGAACAGACCAACGCCGCAAAGTGCAACGGTTTCAGCGGTTACGTTGTTATATACCGCATCGGTGTGAATACCGACAAGACCGGTTGCATCGGAAGTGAAGTTGAATGCCTGTGCAAGGTCAGAGCCGGAAACGTTGATGTAGTAGCAGACGATGTTCTCTGCTGCAGTGGTGTATACCTTGCCCTTGGGAACATCGGATGCAAGGATTACAGTACCCATACCAAGGAAGTTCTCGATGTAGGTGAAGCCGAATGCGGTCTGGGTGTCGATCTTTGCGGTTGCAAGGTAGTCAGCAATGTCAAGGGGATTGATGAAGTGTACTACCTCAACTGCGGTGTCCTCAAAGAGAACCTGCATCTGACCCCAAGTCTGTGCGATTGCGCCCTGAAGACCTACGCCGGATGCCTTGCCGGAACCGGTGCCAAGGAAGGTGATGAACTTGCTTCTGATGCTGTTCTGGATAAGACGAAGCATCTTGCCGTTGGTGTCATTTACTGCCTGACCATAGCCCTTCTCGGAGATAGCTTCTGCAGTGGTTTCCTTTCTCCACTTGCTCAGGGTAGCTTCGCCGATAGCTTCATAGGTAGTGTTGAACTTGGAAAGGGGAATGAGTTCGCCCTCTGCAACGGTGCCGTCCTGAAGGGTGCCGTCTACCTTGTAAACTTTGAGGATTTCGCCTGCCTTCTTCTCGATCTTTCTGGTTACGCCCAGCATCTTCATAAGGGTCTGAATGCCTGCGCTGAATCTTTCGGTGAAGTCTACGTCACGAACCTTTGCAAGATCAGCTGCTTTGGTGGTGTTTTCAGCAAAAAGCTGAAGGTTGAATGTCTTTTTCATTTGTTTTCTTCTCCTTTGTTAGAAATTAAATAAATGTTTGTTTTCCAGCATCTTCTGCTGGCGAAGTTCAGGGTCTTTAATTGCCATTATGGCTTCCTTGGTCATGCTAGTTGCACCGCCTGTACCCTTTTTGGGCGGTTCACCTTTCAGCCGCTCCTTCACTGTTGCTTCAACAGCTTCCTTAAATGCTGTTTTAAAGCCGTCAACTGCGGCTTTTGTCTTTTCCGCATCAGTGGACACCAGAACCGTCAAAAGCTCGTCAGACACGTTTATTCCGTCATCTGCGAGTATCTTGCGGGCTGTTTTGGACATCTCAGCAAGCGAATCCTTGCGTTTGAGTTCGTCAAGTTCCTTCTTCAGCTGGTCACGCTCATATTCAGCCTTCTGCGTGGCGTTCATAGTTGCCAGCTTTGCTGCTTCGTCAACCGCCTTCTGCTGCTTGTCCTGCCACTGTGCAAACTTTTTGTTGATGATCTTGTCAAGGTCAGCATCGGAATATTTCTTTTCGTCCTTTTCTTCTGCTGCCTTGCCTGTGGTCTTGGCTTCCTTCCCCTGTTCCGCCGCTGCTCCATTATCATTCTTTTCAGCCGTTTCGGTGTCGGAACCTGCTGCACTCGCATCTTCTGCAAAAAGCTGCAAATCAAGTAATTTTTTCATTTTCATTTCTCCTTATTTTTTAGACTTTAGCTTGTCTGTTTTTTTCCATAGCTTTTTAGGTGTTCAATGCTTGCACCGATATGTTGTCGGGATATTCACTTGCCATCATTTCAACCCCAACAAAAAAGGAACTCACCAGAAGCTGCGCCTGCTCTGATAAATTCCCGAATTTTATGTCAACCGTTCCCGGCTGCATACTGTATTGAATTGTGTCTTGTGTCAATTCCTCGATTGACTGGATCAGGTTTTGCACTAGAGTGGAAAACCCGGCACAGACAATGTCCTTGCCGGGTTCCGCATAATGTGCGTGTCCTTTGATTGATATTCCGTTATTGGTTCGGCATACTTCTATCAAGTCTGCTTCACTCCTTTTCACTCATGCCACCGACAACAATGCAGCTCATCACTCCGAAGGCTACCACGCCGCCGACCATTAGTCCTGCGATAAATGAAATCATTTCGGCACCGCCTTATGCCTTTTTATCTTCGTAGTACTGTTTGCGAAGTGCAATGGATTCAGCTTCAAGTGCGTTTATCTCTGCTCGCCAAGCTTTTTTCTGGGCTTTCACTTCTGCAAATTCTTCCTCGGAAAGTTCGCCTTCGACATATTTGTCGGTTTTATAGTCAATCTTATCAAGTTTGTGCTGTAAATCAGCAATTTGTCTATTTATTTCTAAAAGTCTATCAAACATACATTATACCTCCATAACTTCATCTGTTATGAAACTCTCGCTCGCATAACCTGCAAAGTATTCAATATTCTTGAGAGTTCCACCTGCGTGTTCGTAATAGTAAACCATTGCCATCTTCTCGTATCCAGCGTCATAAAACTCAATGCGTTCAATTTCAGAATAATCAACAATACAATCATCATTGCCTGCATCCGGGTGATATAAAGTAAAATTATCGTAAGCCGTTGCGTTATTATTGATGTCTTCTCGATAAGAATTAAACTCCTCAAGGGTAGTTATTGGAGTGCTTTTATCCGATAAGAATGTTATTGTACCGCCAAACTGCCAATTCCAGTCCCCGTCAAAGTATATTGTTACTTTATGCTGATACTTTAGCTTATTACCGCCGTCACCTGCACTTCCAAGCACTTCCTCTTTCCACGCTTCAAGCACATCGGTGTATTTGGCAATAACCACCTCACCGTTGCTGTAGCCCTCACCGACTGAAATGCCCTTGAA
>JAZOWR010000053.1:0-4121 GCA_045659345.1 Ructibacterium sp. | reverse complement strand
TCATCCACAAAAAGAATGTCATCCTGCCCCAGATTGGTCAAAAGCGCCGCAAGGTCACCCTGCTTTTCAATCGCAGGACCAGAGGTGATTCTGAGATTCACTCCCATCTCATTGGCAATTACGCCGGCAAGGGTGGTCTTGCCCAGTCCCGGCGGTCCATAGAGCAAAACATGGTCCAAAGACTCACCTCTCCCCTTTGCCGCTTCAATAAAAATCCTAAGATTTTCTTTTACTTTTTGTTGCCCGATATATTCACTAAGCACTTTGGGTCGCAGGCTGTATTCTGCCTCGGCATCCTCTGTAATCTCAGAGGTTGTAATGATTCTGTTTTCTTCTTCCATAATCGTTCCCTTATCCGCGCATTAAATTTTTCAAACCCACTTTGATCTGTTCTTCTAAAGTTCCGGTCGCACCCTTGAGCGCTCTTTTCGCCTCTTGCGCCGTGTACCCAAGAACCACCAGAGCAGAAACCGCTTCGTTCGTTTCATCCGTCTCCGGCGCAAAAATTTCATCCTGAGAAACTGTTTCAAGGTCTAAACCTTTAAACTTGTCCTTAAGCTCAAGAATAATTCGTTGTGCACCCTTGGGTCCCAACCCAGGGGTGTGAGAAGCAATATATTTTGCATCATTGGTCACCACGCAGAGTGCAAACTTAGAGGGAGATACATTGGAAAGCAAGCTTATTGCAGTTTTTGCACCCACCCCGGAAACACCAAGAATCATCTCGAAGGTGTTAAGCTCTTCGAAACCGGCAAAACCATAAAGCACACAGATGTCAGAAGCGGTCTTAAGGTTCATATGGGTATACAGCTTTGCCTGGCTGCCAACCTCTCCCAACGCCTTAAGCGATGTCATGGTAGAATAAATTTTATATCCTACCCCGCCTGCATCAATCACCGCAAAGGTATCTGTTTTATGCACCAATTCGCCGGAAATATAATAAAACATGCTTCTCCCCCGCTCTTTTGATTTCTTATCTATTTAGTATACCAAAAAGTACCGGAAGAATCAAGAAAAAAATGATGGGTTTCCCCATCATTTTTGAAGTGTTGCTACATATTTTTTTACCATAAAAACCGGACGATATGATTCCTTTGCCTGTCGCATCCCGGGAATCCCCATATCCTCCTCACGGTTGACATAGATAAAGTCTTGCCATTCATGTTTTAAAAACTGCTGATTCATCATAGCAAATGCGCCTTCATATGCGGTATCGGCATGTTCCAGATGAACAACCGCCATCTTGCCGCAAAGGGGTTCTCCCACCGAAAAGGCTATCATTTTATCATCAACCCAAAGGGAGCCTCCGCGCACATCCAGTTTCTGCCAATGAGAGAAAAGTTCCAGCACCGCCTCATGCTCTTCCTCGATACCGGGGATTTCCCCGACCTTGTTTTGATACCACTGTTCAAAAACATCGATGCAATTTTGCACATTCTCTAATACAATGGGACGATACTCCCAATTATAAAGCCGCTGAAACTTATTTACATGGTTCTTTTTCCCGTGAAAACGCTTGCCGGCAAGGTTGGTAAGTTCCTCTACGCTGTATACATAGTCAAAAGAATTGATATCCTCCGTAATCAAAAACTTATTTGGAAACGCCTTTGTTAATCTTTCTACCGTCGTATCGTCATAAAGGCGAATCAATGGCTCCTCCCCTGTTTCCTTAAAGTAGGCAAGCAGCTTTTCAATCACCGGGACTATATCTCCCTCGCTTCCATCTGCATGAACAAAACCAATGGGAAATGTAGCACTCCTCGGCCCGTCTGCATGACGGGGCATAATACAGAGCATATCATTGATAACAGCATATCGTATATCATAACTCTTTCGCCACATAAACAAATTGGTAAATGTAAACTCAGAATTTTGACTGCATTTGCGTTTAAGAAACGAATCAATAAGTTCCTTTTTTTCTATTGTTATTTCCTCTAAGGCAAACATACATCCTCCTTATTGAATGAAGGCTCTAACTCGGAATTTTACACCGCAATCCTCGGCAATCTTTTGACAATGCGCAATCTCTTCTTCCGGCATTACATCTACAACCGAAAGAACAACCTCCGGCACATATGCCTTTGCAAGACGGGCAAACTCCAATAGCCCGTAAAACGACCTTTCTCCGCCAAATTCACTCAGGCAAAGCTCTTGATATTTTTCCGGACTCTCAGCATTTAAACTGATGGATACACAGTCAAAAAGTCCTTTAAGCTCCGGCGTTACATCTCTGCCGCAAATCAAGTTAGCATGGCCGTTGGTATTTAACCGAATAGGCAATTCCTTCTTTTGTTCCTTCAACCACCGGGCAATAAGAATCATATCATCAAACCGCATGGTCGGTTCACCATAACCGCAAAATACCACTGAGCTGTATTTGTTAAGGTCACGCTTTAAAAAATCCTCTTTGATTTCCCCAATTTCAGGCTCTCTATCTAGCCAGAGCGGATCCTTGCCATTTACGCTGTCGTGTTCATTGCGCACGCAAAAGGTACAAGCATTGGTGCAGCGATTGGTCAGGTTCACATAAAGTGCATCTCCGTATTCATATGTGATAGTCATAGTTCTTCCTCCATAATTTCTCCCAGCAGGTCTGCCATACACGCCTGCATCAGCGTATCGTCCGGATAAAAGACCGAAACCTCTCTGATTCTGTGTTTTTGTTGCGGGAGCAGCAGCATAAATTTTGCTCCTGTCTTATAGTTTTTAAATGTAAGTTCTCCATCCATATCCTTTGCCAATTTGCGACAAAGGGGAAGTCCGATTCCTTGAATTCTTGGAGGAAACGGACCTTTTGTAAGCGCTTGGATACTCAACGCTTCTGCAAAGGCAGTAAACATGCTTGCTTGCCGTTCCTTGGGGATGCCTCCGCCATAGTCGCGCACAGATATTTCAAAAACACGATTATCACCGCAAGGACGAAGAATCACATTTTTATCTTCTGTTGTTCCATGCTGAAGTGCATTCGCAACCAGATGATAGAGTATCATGCAAACTCTTCTCGCGTCAAAGGACGCATTCATTTCCTCAAACTCATCCATTTCAAAGGAAACATCGCCTTTCATCTTATGCCCCAACGCCGTGTTGATTTGTTCGGTAAGCACCGTGAAAAACTGACGCACATCATAGCACGCAATCCTGAGCGGCACCTGTGCCTCTTTGCCGCCATATAGCTCGATGAGTGCACTAATTTTGCTCGCAAGACTTCGATTGCTAAGTTCTGCTCTGCGAACCGCATCAAAAAGTTCGGGCGGCAAACCGATGCTACGCTGAATCAACTGTAAAACCGCAATCGTGTCCGTTACATTCCGCAAAGGCACCGACTCAATGACACGAAGAAGCTCCGGTGATTGGTCATTTTGTGTGTTGTCTGCTTTCTCCGGCAGGATTGTCTTATCCATATCCAGCCACCTCTCGTTATTGTTAAACACAAAACCCGAAGCAGTTGCTCCGGGTTTTTGATTTCTTAGTGTTCGCTACCGCAATCGCAATCGCAACCGCAGTCGCAATCGTCAAAATCCAATTCGATTACCTCTCCGCAATCAGGACATTTAAACACGCCTTCTGCAATATCATCAAGGTCATCGCCGGTCAGATCAATCTCTGCACCACATTCTTCGCAAACCAGGGTGTACATGTCATCCTCGTCATCATAATCTACGCCAAACGCCTCGTCACCGATCATCTCAATAACTTCGTCCATTTCGTCAATTTTGTCAGCCAGAAACGCCTGCTCCTGATCCAACATTTCCAATTCTTCTGCCACATCGCCCAGAAGTTCCAAAATACCGTCAATCAGTTGACCTTCGGTGGTTTCTTTATCCAGTTTTAATCCATCTGCCAAACCCTTTAGGTATGCAGCACGATTTGAAATCTCAGACATGATATTCCCTCTTTTCTTTATTTTTATTATACTCTTTCCATATATTCGCCGGTACGGGTATCAATACGGATCGTATCCCCCTCGTTGACGAACATAGGAACGGTAATGACTGCACCGGATTCCACGGTTGCAGGCTTGGTAACATTGGTCGCAGTGTTACCCTTAACACCGGGCTCGGTTTCGGTAACCTTCATTTCTACAAAGGTAGGCGGCTCTACCGCAAACACATTACCCTTGT
>JAZOWR010000052.1:0-2479 GCA_045659345.1 Ructibacterium sp. | reverse complement strand
GTCAAACAAGGCTAAAAATTCCTCATTTGTAAAGGGTCTATACTTCTTTTCCGGCTCTTTTACCCATTCCGCAGGCAAAAAGTAATCCCAGTAATCTCCGTCTGCGGCATCTCTAAAACATTGCTGCGATTCTTCATCAATCGCTGTCAGCATCGCTCGTTTCATGTAGCGTACAATGGTTGCAAACTCTACCAAATGTTCAGCAAAATACCCTTCCTTGCCGATAAACTGTTTCACTTCCTCAGTGTCAAAACAGGTTAAAGGCTTTTTGCCTTCAATTATTCTCGGATCTAATTTCATTATTCACCCTGTATAGTTCATCAATCATCATTCTAGCATTCTACTCCGCTAACTCCCTAAAAGTCAATTTCTTCAATTCCCTCAACCCCGTCATGCTCGTACAGGTATTCAATCTGTCCTTTGATATCGAAGGAAAAATCTCCATCGGGAATAACTCCGGAAACGATTAGAAAGCAAATTTCATTTATATTACTTTTTAACTCCAAACTGAAATCATAGGGAAAGGCAGACTCATTCGGCATACTTCCCTTAATTTTTACATCAGGCATTTTAGGGCGATAAATAGTTACTTCAAAATCGCCTACAAACTTCTTTTTGCGAAGAACATTTAAAATAGGTTCAGATATTTCAGTTATCTTCATTTTTCTTGCGACCCTCTAAGTTTTAATGTTTCAAGTTCTATCTGCACTCTATCTTAGTTAAAGTGTAACTCAGAATCCCTTTGTCGTTGAGGAACTGAGCGAGCTGGAACTTGTTGCCGCTGAAGCAGTATCCGCCGCCGATGTCTATATTGAAAGAGTTTTCCGGAAACATCAAGTATTTTGTAATAGTGACCTTTCCGTTTCTGGTAAGAACCTCTGCTATGTCCTGATATGCGTTATCAAACATTTCAGCAAACTCAAAAGCAGTAAGTTCTTTTGCTTCAGAGACCGCAACAGGCTCGCCGTCGACATAGGCATATATCTTGCCATTAGAGATATAAAATGTTTTCGGATCTCCGGATTCCGGCAGGTTATCAACGACTTTGACGTTTGGAATCTCCGGCTTTTCCGTTGCCTTGTCGATAGCATCGCTGATCATTTTGTCATTCAGCATCCGTTCATTCACCTTCATCTGCTCGGCAGTGTTGTAAATCATAGCAGCGTAGTCTTTGAGAGACTTTTTGAGATCTAAGTCTCTGTCAACTGAGATGCTTTTTACGATATCCGAGATGCATTCTGCCAAAACGGCGATTTTGTCTAACTTGTATATGTAGGTATGACTTTCCACTATTTTGATGCCTCTTCTAATGCCATTGCCTTTGCAATGATGTCCCATGACCTATTATCGAACACCCGCTGCACCCTGTCAACAGTATCCTTGTCGTGCCAGAATCCGAAGGAAATCCGTTCCCCGGACTTCATAACAGCTACAACCTGCAGCAGGTGGTCGTGCATTCTCTTATGCTCGAAAACAGCCGGTTTAGCGTTCTTCCGGAAAGTGTAAATGCTCTTAAGCCAGCAGAACACCGTATTATACTTATCCTTGTACTTCTGGGCTTCCTGCCATTCCTCGTAGGTGCCGGTGATATCATCAAGGTTTTCGGTGTCGTCAAAGTAACTCATTCGTAAGTCCTCAAAAATCTTGTAAACCACAAATCATCCGTAAGCCGCTCGTACATATCGCCAGCCTTGTTTTCATCGGCGGTAACAAATCCAATGTTAATGTATTCGCCGCTTTTGATTTTGTAAGCAACTTCAACGCCTCTGAGATAGCTCAGTCCGATGTCCCTGTCCTCAAAAGCCCCTTCGGTTTCAATGCCTTTAATAGCGTTAAGAAAATTCCGGGTGTGCGGGTCGGCTTTCAGATTCTCAATGTCGGCCTTAAATGCCTCAAAATCCATGTTGTCAAGGATTGTTCCGTCAGACAGTCTCATTCGTCGTTCTCCTCAGATTCAAGTATAGCTTTAACCCTCTCTATCTTGTCCTGAATGTCACCAATCCAGTCATTGAGATCATCAAAGCCTTCAGACAAAATATCTTCTTCTATATCAGTCAGGCACGTCAAAATCCTTACAAGCATATCTTCTTTTGTTTCTTCCACCACAGTTCCCCATAATGTACTCGAGTCCAGAGTCAAACTGACATCGTTACTCATACTATTGTTCCCTCAATAATCAAAACCTTCTCGTCTGCATGGTACTCCGCGGACATGGCCGTGTCGCATATACCTTCGTCCCAGAGGTCGTCCTTGTCCCAGCATCGGATTTTGACTTCCTGATTTTTGCTCTCCGGATTTTCTTCAATTACAGTATTCAGGAAGTTTCTTAATTCTTCAATGTTCATTTTTTGACTCCAGAGCCAGTTTTGCTGCTTCAAGTACAGACACAAGTTCCTTGACTGTTTCTTCAGGGAGCTTCTCTTTAATCTCTAAAGCCAGTTTTTTTGTTTCTAGTATACGCAAAACTTCTGTGGCCGTT
>JAZOWR010000051.1:0-3330 GCA_045659345.1 Ructibacterium sp. | reverse complement strand
CTGAGTTATTCACTGAATACTGGACAGACTCAAACGGCAAGGCTTTTGTTAAAATAGGCGACGAGATGCTGACTTTAGAAGAACTGTTTGAGCGCACCTTGATTGAAGGCGAAGATTCTCACCCTTTCGGAGTGCGGTAATAAGGAGATATTATGGAAAACAGTAATTCAAAGCCGTTGCAGGAAGAGCAGCCCCGGAACGATTCCGGAGATAAGGAAAAGCCAGAGCTTACCGAAGAAAAACGGGAGTTTCTGATGCAGCTTTTGAATTTCAGAAGCACCTTCGTGCAATCTCGGAAATCGGCTGATCCTAAGTACAAGCCCTATGCGGAGTAATTATGGTAGAAGAATACACGGTGTCAAGCCTTATTAACATTCTTGAAAAGGTTAAAGAGAAAGACGGCGACATTCCGGTTCGTCTCCTTAACTCTCAGTACGGTTTGCTGATGTACCTGGCTGATGTCGGGACTGTGTACGAGAAGCCTAATGGGCGAGTGGATTACAAAGAATCTGAGGACTCTGAAGAAAGCACAAAAGTGTTCTGTATCGTTTACTGTTAAGGAGCTGGAATGGACTGCAAAACCGAATACACCCTGTCAGAGCTTATTGAGCTTCTTGAAGAGATCAAAAAGGAAGAAGGGGATTTACCCATTAAATTGCAAAATTCCGGTATTTTAACGGAGTTGTGCAGTGTAGGTGTTGGTTATGAGGACAAAAATGGGAACTTCAAGCCCAATGATACTAAGAATGAAAGCTTAAAAAGAGTTTTCTTTATTGACTACTAAGGAACTGAAATGGACTGTAAGACCGAATATACTCTGTCTGAGCTTGTCGAGTTCTTAGAGAACGCCAGAGAACAGGAAGGCGATGTTCCGGTTCGTCTTTGCCGGGCAGACGGAGCATTGTTCTATCTGCCGGAAATGAGTTTCGGAGTCGGTTACGAGGATCCGGACGGGAATCTGACTGATAACGATTCCGAAGAAAATGTCAAAGTATTCTATATCAATTACTAAACTATGAATTACGGAATGCCTTACAAAGGTTCAAAAAGCACTATTGCCAAGAACCTTATCAGTCGTCTGCCTCCGGCAAAGCACTTTTATGACTTGTTCGGCGGTGGCGGTGCTATGACTCACTGTGCTTTACTATCAGGGAAATATCAATACATACACTATAACGAACTTGATCCTCTTGTGTTCAAAGGATTCAAAATGTTTGTAAATGGCGAATTCAGGAACGAGAACCGCTGGATTTCCAGAGAAGATTTTAACCGTTTAAAGGATTCTGATCCTTACGTTGCAATATGCTTTTCTTTCGGCAATAATCTAACGGCATATGCATACAGCAAAGAGAGAGAGAGAGAGAACAAAGCCCTGCATTACAGCATTTGCTTCAATGATGATTCCTTGCTTTCTAAGTATGTTGACCTGTCTGGATTTAAGTGCGTTTTCAGTGACTTGAAATTAAGACGCCTAAAAATAATATCGTTTTGCAAATATTATGGCAAAATGCTTTGGAATCCGGAAAGAATTGAGTTAGAAAATTTAGAAAGACTAGAACGACTGAATTGTTTTGATTTTAGTAACCCAAGTATCATTATGACAAACAAGAATTATTCAGACGTTGAAATAGAATCTGATTCCGTGGTATACTGCGACCCGCCGTACATTGGAACGTCTCAGTATAACTGCGCATTTGATCATGAGGGATTTTACGAATGGCTGAGGAATAGCCATAATCAAGTGTATATTTCGGAGTACAGTATGCCTGATGATTTCCTTGAAGTTTACTCTGTGAGCAGGATTGCTAAGTTCAATTGCAAGGTTTCCGGTTCATTTACGGAAAAACTTTACTCAAACAAACCCGTTCCAAACCCTTTGGAGTTTTAGCTATGTTCAGAGCCAAAATTTTTGACCCCTTAAGAGGGGATAACTTCTACCCGGACAATCCGGAAGAACTGGTCAGAGACCGCTATTCCGGTGAGGAATACAACGGCTATTACGAAAAATACGGATTCTATCCTTATGAAATCTGGAACGTTGACTATACGTTTCTGTGCTTCATGTACTCGCATCTCAGAGCCTTAAACGAGTTTCAGACTAAGTATGAGGAACATACCGAGTTTCATGACAAAATAGCAGTTCTTGCTGAGAAAGTCAGTGCTATAATGATTTCCGGCTATGATTTCATGAAACCAGAGGATCTCAAGAGGTACAAAGAAGTCTGCCATGAGTTCATAGAACTGATTCCCGGAATGTGGACATAGTTTTTAAATAAATATAATAACTATAGGAGTACAAAAGTGAAAAACAGAGACATCGTTTCCCTTATTGAACATCACAGCGGTGAGATACAGAGTACCATTAACGTGATTTCCTGTCTTATAGATGATTATGTTCTGCCTGAGGACAGCATGAAAACCCTTGATGTGCTTCAGGGCTACGTCAAAGGACTGAGATGCGCCGTTGAAATCATTAACGATCATTCCGGCACCGACATCACAGAGTCATTTTGCAACGAACCTGCCGGGGTCAAAAAGGCCAAGGAGGTGATTCTGGACTGCGAGGATGGTTCCGGAAAGCTCTGACTTACCACCCGAACGGATCTTTTTCCTTGGTATCAACAATAGGTTTAAGATCCGTTTTATCAACATCCGGGATATCTGACTTCTGATCAACCTGCACAGTGCAGTCTCGCACCTCGGAATCGATGTCCTGTTCATCTTTCGTTTTCAGCAGAGTTTCAAAGTAATTATCCAGAACCTGATAATTTTCCTTCTCTAACTCTATATCATCCTGAATTTCTTCCGGAGAATCACCTTTGTTCTCCATTGTGTTGATCATGTCTTTATCTTCAATGTTATCATGGAGCTTGAACTGATAAGTGTTCAGAGTCAGTTTGATAACGGATTTCAAGTCAGAGTATGCCCATAAATTGTTAATGCCCGGTATCTTGAAATCCACATCCGTAATCTCCATGACCTGATTGCTGGGGAATATCAGCAAGGCGCTGTATAAGGCTTCGAGATTCAGTCCCAGAGCTGCCAGACTCTTGGAGCTTATGTACACTTCATTGGAGTAAAGGTAATTCAGGCCGTAATCGGAAAACTGATACTCCGTCCTTTCAATGTCGCTCTGATCTGCCGGCAAAACGTCAATGTCGAAGATGTTTGTCCCATTGGTCTTTATATTAGACCAGTCTCCGAAAACGGTGAAGTCTATATTCTGCTTCAGGGTTATGATGAGCTTGCAGCCGACTCCGTAAAGTCCGATGGCTTCTGCTATCAGGTTGTTATGCAGCTTGTACTCCGCTTTATGTGAAAAGTTTAAAT
>JAZOWR010000050.1:0-9223 GCA_045659345.1 Ructibacterium sp. | reverse complement strand
GGCGTGAAGTTTGAGTTTGGAAAGGAATTGGGACAGGATATTACTGTTTCGGAATTAAAAGCATCCGGCTTTGAGGCAATCTTTGCAGCAATTGGTAGCGGTAAGAAGATTCTAAGCCCTGTTTTGGGAATAGAAAAGGCTCAGGATGCGCTCGAATTCCTCAAAGAAGTAACACTTGGAAAACAACCCCAGGTGAAGGACAATGTTGCAGTCATTGGTAAAGGATTTGCAGCCATGGATGCTGCTCGTAGTGCCGTAAGACTTGGCGCAAAACATGTTACTCTGATATGGAACGCACCTTACGGAAAGGGAAGCTACGACACCGAAACCCTTGCACTTGCTCAGGAAGAGGGAATTGTCCTTCTTGACAATGCGAAGGTTACAGCAATTCATGATGCAGATGTAAACATAGAGCGTGGCGGTATTGCTATGACACTTCCTTGTGATCAGGTTATTGTTGCTAATCTTTATGAAACTGATGCAGATGCGCTTGGCGATGTTGAAATGAAGAATGGTTTTATTAAAATCCAAAATGCTCACACAAGCATCGACGGTGTTTATGCAGGCGGCAACGCAGTTCGCTCTGCAAATGTCATAACAGCAATTGCAGCAGGTAAAAATGCAGCTGCCGTGATTGATCAAGACATTAGAGGCGATGAGGCTGTGTTAGAGGGAGTTGCGGCTACAAAGACTGTGAATGCTGAGATTGTCCGCCAAAGAACAGGGTATTTGAAAAAAGACAACAACAAGCTTTCTCTGGAAGCATCCGCTGATATTAGAAAAAATGATTTTGCTTTATATGAGCGTGTAATGACAGAAGAAGAGGCGCAGAAGGAAGCATCGCGTTGTCTTAACTGTGGTTGCGGCGAAGGCTGTCAGCTTTGTAAAACAATATGTACTGATTTTGCACCAGAGGTTGTCGATGCTGATACAATGCATATCAGAAAAGAAGATTGCGTAGCTTGCGGCATGTGCTTCAACCGTTGCCCAAATGGCAATATTGAAATGGTAAATCTTGGACAAACAGTATAAAATAGGAGGAAAAGAAATATGTTTTCAGTTAACTTTGATATTTCAGGACAGGTAGCTGCTATTACCGGTGCCGGCGGAGTCATCTGCGGAACAATGGCAAAGGAAATGGCAAAAAAAGGCGTAAAGGTTGCCCTGCTTGATTTGTTTGTAGATAATGCACAACGCATTGCTGATGAAATTATTGCAGAAGGCGGAGATGCAATTCCGGTAAAAGCAGATGTTCTTGACCGTGCAAGCCTGGAGGAAGCCCGTGATGTAGTTGTGAAAAAGTATGGCAAAATTGACATTCTTATCAATGGCGCCGGCGGCAACAAGCCCCAGGCTACCATTTCCAAGGATCTAGACTTTTTCCATCTGGATTTAGATGCGTTTAAGTGGGTGTTTGACCTTAATGTAACAGGCGCAGTTCTTACCACCATGGTATTTGGTGAACTGTTAGCAAAACAGGGTTACGGCAATGTTATCAATATTGCATCAATGTCAAGTTATCATCCGCTTACTAATACCGTTGCGTACTGTGGTGCAAAGGCTGCAATAGCAAACTTTACAGAATGGATGGCAACCCACTTTAATCAGAACTATAGCAATAATATTCGTGTCAATGCGATAGCACCTGGATTCTTACTTACCAACCAGAACAGATATTTATTGACAAACGAAGATGGTTCTGCTACCGATAGAGGACAGCGTGTTCTTGCAAAAACACCGATGGGCAGATATGGCGAACCGATTGAAATGGCAGGTCCTGTAATATTCCTTTGTTCAGAGGCAGCATCTTTTGTAAACGGCGCAGTATTGCCTGTTGACGGTGGATTTTCTGCATATTGGGGCGTATAAGCATTACTATTATCATATATTTTTAGAAAGAGGGTTATTTATTTATGCAATATCATCACATGTCTTACGAAAAAGTTGAACGCTTTTGTATTGAAGCATTCAAAGGATACGGTTTTAACGAGGAAGAAAGTAAGCAGATTACCGCTGTTCTTCTGGAAGCTGATTTGACCGGAATTGAGTCTCATGGTATCCAGCGTATGATTCGTTATCATAAAGAAATCACCGGTGGTATGGTTAAGCTTGATGCTAAACCTGAGGTTGTTTTTGAGACACCGCTTTCTGCAGTAATTGAAGGCAATGACGCAATGGGACAGATCTTGGGCGTTAACGCTATGCAAATGGCAATTGATAAAGCCAAAAAGTCAGGCTTTGGTATGATTACAGTTCGAAATTCTAACCACTATGGCGTAGCAGGTTATTATTCAAGAATGGCAGCAGAACAAGGGCTTATTGGTATGTCAATGACAAATACAGAAGCGATCATGGTGCCGACATTTGGTAAACAGGCAATGCTTGGAACCAATCCTATTGCCTTTGCAATGCCTGCAGATCCGGTGAATTATTCCTTTGATGCTGCAACAACTGTTGTTCCCAGAGGCAAGCTGGAAGTTTATGTAAAAAGAGGTAATGGACTCCCCATTGGTTGGGCACTTGATGAAACCGGAAACGACAGTGATGAACCGGATAGAGTATTGTCTAATATTATTAACAAAACAGGCGGTGGAATCTTGCCGCTTGGCGGTTCCGGTGAATTAACATCCGGATACAAAGGATATGGCTTTGCGATGCTCTGTGAGATTGCAACAGCAATTCTTTCCGGAGGTACTACATCCAATTATATCTATAAAACTCCGGGTCGTTCTAATATTGCACAGTGCTTTATTGCATTGGATTATGGCATGTTTGGCGACAAGAAGGAAATCGAGAAGTCTCTTTCTAAGTATTTGCAGGAAGTTCGTGATTCTGCAAAGGCTGATGGCCAAGAAAGAATTTATATTCATGGTGAAAAAGAAGCAGAGGCAAGAGATAAGGTGTTATCCGAGGGTGTTTCTCTTAACGATAAGACTTATGCAGAAATGCAGATGATTGCTGAGTTCACCGGTTCCACAGAGTATCTCCCTGAATATATCGATTAATGAAAGAGTATGAATGCCGCTAAGAAATCTTAGCGGCATTTTTTCAATTAAATATTAGACTTACCATACGATATAATGTATAGAAGGTATACTTTATTTCATTATTTACAATACAGCAAAGACGCTATATAATTAGATAGAATTCTATAAAAGAGAGGCTGGTTAATTATGATTTACGGTGTGGCTTTGTTGGCTGCATGCATGTTTGTTGGTTCCTTCATCGGAAGCATTTTAGGTTCTTTGATCGGACTTAATTCCGATATTGGCGGAGTCGGCTTTGCAATGCTTTTGTTGCTTATTATTTTTAGTTCTGAAAAGATCTCCAAAAAATTGCCCAAGGGATGCGAAGAGGGACTTGTTTTCTGGAAGGAAATGTTTATTCCCATTATCATTGCTATGAGTGCATCGCAAAATGTATACCATGCTTTATCAAGCGGTATCATTGCAATTTGTGCAGGTCTGGCTTCTGTTGGTGCATCATTTGCCTTGTTGCCTTTGATTAATCGTATCGCCGGAAAAAAGGCCGAGGATAAAGTGGGAGAGGAGGAATAGTTATGCAAAATTTAGGACAGATTGTTGTTGATTTGTTTACAAAAAACGGACTGGTTATGTCGTTTTTAGTGGTTGGTATTATATCACTTTTTTCTAATTTTGTTTCTGCAAAAGTAACACGCGGAAGAATACATGCGTCCGCCATAGCAATTTTTGTTGGATTGATACTTGCTTATATTGGCGGAAGTATTACAGGTGGAGAAAAAGGTTTTTCAGACATCGGTATGTTTGCAGGACTTGGACTTCTGGGTGGCTCTTCTTTGAGAGATTTTGCAATCATAGCAACCTCCTACGGTGCAAAGGTATCAGAAATTAAAAAATGCGGTTTGGTAGGTATTGCGTCACTTTTTGTAGGTGTAGTTTCAGCATTTATCGTAGGCGGAATCGCTGCTTATGTATTTGGATATCATGACGCTGTCAGTGTGTCAACAATTGCGTCAGGTACAGTGACATTTGTTGTAGGTCCGGTGACCGGCGCAGCGTTGGGAGCAGATTCTACAGTTATTGCTATCTCGATTGCAGCAGGTCTTATTAAATCCATTGCAGTTATGCTTCTTACTCCTGTTTTTGCAAAAAAAATAGGACTTACCACACCTCAGTCAGCGATGATTTATGGTGGATTGATGGGAACAACAAGCGGAACCACAGCAGGTCTTGCTGCAACGGATTCAAAATTGGTTCCCTACGGTGCAATGACATCAACCTTTTACACCGGTCTTGGTTGTTTGCTTTGCCCCTCTGTTTTATACTCAATAACCAAATTGATTTTGGGATAAATCTTACATAAAACAACGGTTTTTAAAAGCACCTCATTGGATGATGAGGTGCTTTGTTTTTAAATTTGTTTTACGATTTACTTTATGTTGACTCTACATAAGCGTTATGATATACTTTTGCTGTCATGTGATAAAAAAGAGATATAAGATGCGGCAATTGTCAAAGTACAGTGAGAATTTAATCATTGAATTGGGGAGAAAGTGTTTTGAAGGATAAGAAGAAAGATCTTGTGTTTGCAGCTCTGTTTTTAGCAATAGGAATGATATTACCTTTATTTACATCGCAAGTGAAAGAAATAGGAGATAGCTTACTGCCAATGCATATACCGGTATTACTATGCGGTTTTGTTTGTGGAGCAAAATGGGGATTCGGTGTAGGGATGATTCTACCCTTCTTGCGTTCCTTGATTTTTTCTATGCCGCCAATCTATCCCAATGCGGTTTGGATGTCATTGGAGCTTGCTACCTATGGATTTGTCGCCGGCTTGTTATACTCACGCTTTCACAAGATTTACCTTTCTCTGATAACGGCAATGTTTACCGGAAGAATTATATGGGGAATTATGAAGACGATTTTGCTTGGCGTAAGCGGAAAGATCTTCACATTTCAGGCATTTATTGCAGGTGGATTGTTAGATGCTATCCCCGGAATCATAATACAATTGATATTAATTCCTATTATGGTAGGCGTTATCGATAAAAAAAGGCGATTACATAAGTAATCGCCTTTTAATTTTAGCCCAAAAGCTCAATCAGCGTTGCAGCATCAGCACACACATTTTCCGGTAAACTGTCCTTTACAAATTCAATCATTACATTCCAATCTTCAGATTTTACATCATCAAAATAGGCTTTAATGATGTCTTTCGCCGCTGCAAAGGGTTCATAACCCTTTTCTCGGCTATAATTCTGAAAGTGAATGTTTCCGCAAAGATAAGGCTTTACCATGTCAAAGCTTCGCAGATTTTCTTCAAGGGATTGCCGAGAAGTTGGCTGCCAATAAAGTCTTACATTCTCACGGTCAACTTTCTTAATCAATTCAACCGCACTTTCCGGTGTATCAGTGAGAGAATTACGATGAAACTCAAAGCCGAGGCTAATACCGGAAGCTGCAGCCAGGTCAGCCATATATCTGGTATGCTCTACCAACGATGCGTAATTTTCTTCATCGCAAGTCGCGCTGCCAATTCGCCCTGCCCATACACGAATGATAGGAGCCTTTATTAATTTTGCGGTTTCTACCGTCAAAGCACATTCTTCTTTGTCATTAAGGTAGCAATAAGAACCCAAGGAAAATACAGAAAGTCCGTATTTTTCAGAAGCCTGCAGTATTTCATCAGCTCTGTTTTTGTCTCCGAGGATCACATGATTCTCACCGACGCCCCATTCGATACCGTTAAGACCGGCAGAAGAAACAACCTGAGCCACTGTTTCTACAGGAAGCTGTTTTAATGTTAAAGATGTTATTCCAAATTTCATTTCATCTGTCCTCTTTCCAAAAGTTCAATAATTTTCTTTGAATACTCTCCCGTAGCAATATTAGCATCTTTTCCCTCTATATATTTTGCAAATTCTACAAACTGTCGTTCAAAAGGTGACTGGTCATTGGGGAAGGGATATTCTTCAAATATTTTTCCATCCTTGGCTATTTCCAGCTTCTTAGAGCCGGTAGCTTTAAAGGTTGCTTCGGTAAAATGGAAGATGGTGTGATTGGTATAAAATCCATGGTAACCGCAGAAATTAATGGATGATGATATTCCGTTTTTAAATCTCAAAAGAAATTGAGCGTGGCCATCTACATCGAAGTCATTATCAACATTCCCCAAAATAGGATGAAATTCATCAATTTCATCACCGATGATAAAAAATAGCTTATCTAAGGAATGTGCGCCGTAGTTTCTGGAGATACCGCCGCCGGATTTATCCTTTGACAAGAACCAACGAGGTCTTGTTTCGGGGAAGTAAAATGTATTGTTGTGATCAATGGTCATAGCAAGTTTGCCAAAGGTGCCTTCTTCATAAATTTTCTTAATTTCCATAAGGGGACCTGAATATCTTTGTATATGGCCAACGGCAAGACGAGCGCCGGATTTGTTTGCTGCAGCAATCATCTTGTCGCATTCTTCCACAGTATTAGCCATGGGTTTTTCAACCAAAACATGGATTCCCTTTTCTAAAAAGTAGCATGTAACCTCACAGTGGAGAAAATGAGGAAGGTTCAAAAGAACGGCATCTAACGGTGCATCAATCTGTTTGTAATCAGTATAATAAGGGCAATCACATTTTTCAGCAGCTTCCTTAGCCTTTTCTTCGTCAATATCACATACAGCGGCAACATTGAAAAGAGATGTTTTTTTCAAAGCATTAATATGCGAACCGACAATGATACCGGTGCCGATAATACCTAAATTATACATATATGTACCTTCTTTCTGTTAAATTATGTTTATTGTATCATAAAATGGAGAAAAGTCAATAGTATATAGAAAAGTTTGATGACATAAAAAGGGCATTGCTTACTTGATAAAACTATGTTATAATACCACCTGCATTTTTGTTCTTGGAGGATGAAATTATGGAGAAACTATACAATTTAAATCCCAATCGGGTGTTTTACTATTTTGAAGCAATTAGTGCGATTCCAAGAGGCTCCGGTGACCAGAAGGCAATCAGTGATTATTGTATGGAATTTGCAAAAACACACGCTCTTAAGGCGTTGCACGATGATGCCAACAATGTCATTATCTTCAAATCCGGAACAAAAGGTTATGAGGATGCAGAACCTGTTATTTTGCAGGGACATCTTGATATGGTTTGCCAAAAAACAGAGGGATCTGCCGTTGATTTTACAAAAGACGGCATCGACCTGTATATTGACGGTGATTATATTAAGGCAAAAGAAACCACCTTGGGCGCAGACAATGGCATTGCAATTGCAATGATTTTTGCCATATTAGAGAGCGAAGAGATTCCCCATCCTCCGATAGAGGCGGTGTTTACCACCGATGAAGAAATTGGAATGATAGGAGCAAAAAAACTTTGTTTTGACTGGTTAAAGGGTAAGAAAATGATTAATTTGGATTCAGAAGACCCCAAAACCATTACCGTTTCTTGTGCCGGTGGCAGTGATTTGCGAATCTCCTTACCGATTGTCCGTAAAAAGATTGAAGGGACTCGGGTTATCCTGAATCTACAGGGACTAAAAGGAGGTCATTCCGGCGTGGAAATCAATGCCGGAAGAGTGAATGCTGATATGCTCGCTGGCAGAGTATTGCATGAAGCAAAAAAGGCGGGAGAATACCAAATTCTAAGAATTGACGGCGGTGATAAAGGAAATGCAATACCTCGTTTCTGTAAAATTCAGCTTGTGGTCCAAGATGTGCATGGATTTACGGAAAAGATAGCCCAAACATTAACAACTTTAAAAAAAGAATTGGCTGACCGAGAAGATGGGTTCACAGCAACCGTTGAGGTTTTAGAGCAAGGCGAATTTTCAGTTATGGACGAAAAAAGTGGAGAGACACTGCAATTTATTCTTTTGCATGCACCAAATGGAGTGATCGAGATGAGTGCAAGTGTTGAGAATCTAGTGGAAACTTCCTTAAACCTTGGTATTCTGGAAACAAAAGAAGAGACGGTGAACCTGTTATTCAGCCTTAGGAGCAATCAAGAATCGGCATTAAAGTTTCTTGCAGACAAGCTACTTCATTTCGCTCGTTCTATGGGATGCGAGGCAGAGGTCTTTGGGTATTATCCTCCATGGGAATACAACAAGGATTCATACATGCAGACATTGTGTCAAGAGGTTTATCAAGAAATATACGGAGAAAAACCTGTGATAACCGCAATTCATGCAGGACTTGAATGTGCGGTATTTGCCTCCCAGATTTCGGGTCTTGATTGTATATCCATCGGTCCTAAAATGCTAGATATTCATACAACCGATGAGCGACTGAGTATATCGTCAACAAATGCAACCTATCGGATTGTTTTGGAAGTATTAAAACGATGTAAATAGCTATTTTAATTTCTTTTGTAACAGGTTATAATAGATTAAGATTTTTGTAATATGGCTGCAATCCTGTAGCAGAACGGAGAAAATATGAATAAACAGTCTGAATTTAAACCGTATATCTCGGCAGAGAAAATTACGCCAGAAATTACAATTACATCTATTATCATGGGAATCCTGCTTGCTGTCATTTTTGGCGCAGCCAATGCCTATCTGGGTCTTCGGGTCGGCATGACGGTGTCGGCGTCTATTCCGGCGGCGGTTATTGCTATGGGAGTTATTCGTATCCTTATGCGCAAGAACTCAATTTTAGAAAGCAATATAGTGCAAACAATTGGTTCTGCCGGTGAATCGCTGGCAGCAGGGGCAATCTTTACCTTGCCGGCACTGTTTTTGTGGGCGACAGAAGGCAAGATGGATAAACCCGGGATTGCCGAAATTACTATAATTGCGCTGCTTGGCGGACTGCTTGGTGTGTGTTTTATGGTTCCATTGCGCAATGCCTTGATTGTTAAGGAGCATGGCATTCTTCCTTATCCTGAAGGAACTGCCTGTGCAGAGGTTCTTCTTGCCGGAGAAAAAGGCGGTGCTAATGCTTCTACTGTTTTTGCAGGGATGGGTTTTGCTGCTCTATATAAATTTATAATTGACGGACTTAAGCTGGTTTCCGGTGAAATTTCATTGCGTGTGAAAGGATTTGCCGGAGAAATCGGAACCCAAATTTATCCGGCTGTTATGAGTGTGGGTTATATCTGCGGTGCAAGAATTTCTTCGTATATGTTTGCCGGCGGTGTATTAAGCTGTTTGGTATTGATCCCTTTGATTGTTCTTTTTGGCGAAAATATTGTTCTTTATCCTGCAATAGTTCCTATTGGTGA
>JAZOWR010000049.1:0-5621 GCA_045659345.1 Ructibacterium sp. | reverse complement strand
AGTAAAGAAGTTTGTTGGCATGGCTGCCTAATGAAAATAAATGAGGAGATGCTTATGAATCAGTATATTGGAAACGCATTACAGTTATATGGTGTAGAGGAAATGCGGCTTTTGGGCGGAAAGGCAGACGGCATGCGGATTCTGCATGTCAGGAATAACCGGGGTCTTGTCTTTGATGTTTCGCTTGACCGTTGCGGGGATATTTCTCGCCTTTCTTTAAAAGGCGATAATTTTGGTTATTTTTCCCCTTGTGGGTATGTGGCACCGCAATATTATGACAATAAAGGTGCGGGATTTTTAAAATCGTTTACCGCCGGATTTTTTACTACATGCGGGTTGACTGCGGTTGGAACGCCCTGTACCGACCAAGGTGAAGAATTGCCGCTCCATGGAACCATCTCTAACACCCCTTGTGAGAATGTTGCTTATGGTGTTGAAAACGATGCGATTTTTATTCGACTGATGGTTCGTGATGCAGCGATGTTTGCTCATCAGTTGGTTTTGGAGCGGGAATATATTTGTCCCATTGAGGAGAATGTAATCTATATGACTGATACCATCAGGAACATTGGTGTGCGGGAAACACCGCTTGAGGTTCTGTATCATTGCAATATGGGGTATCCGCTTTTGTCTGAAAGAGCCGAAGTTGCCATCCCGTCACAAAAGGTAGAACCCAGAAATGAGCATGCGGCAGAGGGACTTGAGGAATGTTTGGTGATGGAAAAGCCGCAGAGTGGATATGAGGAAAAATGCTATTACCATACACTGTCCGGCAAACCGACGGTTTCTATCTATAATCCTGATATCAGCAAGGGGATGGAGATGACCTTTGATACGCAAGAACTGGGATGCTTTACGCAGTGGAAGATGATGGGAGAAAAAGAATATGTGCTGGGACTTGAACCCGGCAACTGTACGCCTGACGGTCGGGATGTGATGCGGGCAAAAGGAATGCTGGAATTTTTAAAACCGGGCGATAGCAAGGTGCATCATATTTCCTTTGCATTTACAGAAAATAAGTAACAGGGGAGAGTATCCGATGGAAACTGTAAGAGAAGAGGTGCAACGCCTTAGGGAGCAGCTGGAGCGGTATAATTATGAATACTATGTGCTCGATGCCCCTACGGTTGACGACTTTGCCTATGATAAACTCATGCAACGCTTAATTGTGTTGGAAGAAACCTATCCGGAACTGAGAACTATGGATTCTCCTACACAGAGAGTCGGCGGCGAGGTGCTGGAGGGATTTGGACAAGTAGAACATCGGGTGCAGATGCAGAGCCTGGGTGATGTGTTTTCCAAAGAGGAATTTTTTGATTTTGATAAGCGTACCCGAACAGGCTTACAGGCTGAAGCGGTTGAGTATGCGGTAGAGATGAAAATAGACGGGTTATCGGTATCCCTTGAATATGAAAACGGCAGCTTTGTAAGGGGTTCTACCAGAGGAGATGGGCATGTGGGTGAGGATGTCACCGCAAACCTGAAAACGATAGCATCTATTCCGCTCAGACTTAAGGAGGAGATCCCCTACCTTGAGGTGCGGGGCGAGGTCTTTATGTCCAAGGAAAACTTTACACGCCTCAACGAGCAACGGGAAATGACAAAAGAACCGCTCTTTGCCAATCCCAGAAATGCAGCAGCAGGTTCACTCAGGCAACTGGATAGTAAGGTTACTGCCCAGCGGAAACTGGACATCTTTGTCTTCAATGTGCAGCAAATTGAGGGAAGAGAATTTGCTTCTCATAAAGAATCTTTGGAGTATCTTACAAGACTGGGATTCAAAACGATTCCCCAAAAACAGTTATTTTATGGGGCAGAGGAAGCCTATGCAGAGATTTTGAGAATCGGTGAAATGCGTGGCGAACTTTCCTTTGATATTGATGGTGCGGTGGTTAAGGTAAATCGGTTTTCTCAGCGGGAGAGTCTTGGTGTTACCACCAAAACCCCAAAATGGGCAATTGCCTATAAATTTCCGGCAGAACAGCAAGAGAGCAAACTTTTGGATATTGCTCTGCAGGTGGGACGCACCGGTGTGGTGACGCCCAATGCGGTGTTGGAGCCGGTGCGGATTTCCGGTTCTACGGTCAGCCGTGCGACCCTGCATAATATAGATAATATTCAGGATAAGGATATCCGTATTGGGGATACTGTGGTGATACAAAAAGCGGGAGATATCATTCCCGAGGTGGTGAGGGTGCTCACCGAAAGGCGTGATGGTACCGAACAGGTGTTTGTGATGCCGAAATTCTGCCCGGCGTGCGGAGAACTGCTTTATCGGGAAGAGGGAGAGGCAGCGGTACGGTGCTTAAGCTCCAACTGCCCCGCCCAACAGATGCGGAGCATCATTCATTTTGCCTCCAAGCCTGCGATGGATATTGACGGATTAGGACCTGCGGTAGTTCAGCAGCTTCTTGAAGAGGGGCTGATTGCAGATTGTGCTGACCTTTACTTTTTAAGGTTTGAGGATTTGGTGAAGCTGGAGCGCTTTGGAGAAAAATCGGCACAGAATCTACTAACTGCCATTGAAAAATCAAAGGAACGGGGACTTGATCGAGTGCTTTTCGGTTTGGGAATCCGATTGATAGGCTCGCGGGCGGCAACCCTGCTTGCAGAGCGGTTCGGGGATTTGGATTCTCTGATGGCTGCAGATGAAGAAGCCGTTGCCGGAATCGACGACATTGGAGAGAAAATGGCAGCAAGTCTGGTGCAGTATTGGAAGAACCCCAAAACCCATGAGGTTTTGAAAAAGTTAAAGGCTTCCGGTGTTCGATTGGAGTATGAACGCAGACAGACCGATGACAGTCTTTTAGGAAAAACCTTTGTGTTGACAGGAACCCTTCCGACAATGAAACGGAACGAGGCAAAGGCGTTGATTGAAAGCCACGGCGGAAAGGTCAGCGGCAGCGTTCCTCAAAAAACCGATTTCGTGGTAGCCGGCGAAGAAGCCGGCAGTAAACTGGATAAGGCTCACGCATTGGGGATTGCTGTGCTGAGCGAGGATGAGCTCCTTGCCATGATGCGGTAAAAAAATAAAATAGTTCTTGACAGAACAGGATTCTTATGGTAAAATTACTGTTGGATTTTATGGGCATGCTCATAAAATAAACCTATGGCTTAGATTTTGGGGCTGAGGATTCACCGCCCATTTCCAAGCTATACGGGGCTATTAATTATATGGAGGTGAAAAACAATGGATAAGGACATCAAGCAGGAAATCATTCAAAAGTATGCGACTCATGAGGGGGATACCGGTTCTCCCGAGGTGCAGATTGCGCTTCTTTCTTACCGTATCGACCACCTCAACGAGCATCTTAAGACCCACAAAAAGGATCATCACTCCAGACGCGGTCTTTTAAAGATGGTCGGTGTGCGCAGAAGTTTTCTTAACTATCTGGCAAAGAATGATATCAACAGATATCGTGCCATTGTCGAGAAGCTCGGTCTCAGACACTAAAAACAAAGGGGCGGTCTATGCTGTTAGACTGCCCTTTTTGGTAGTAATTCAGGAAGAACATGCGTTAGCAGTTAAAAACCCATACTTTCGTGCGGAAGTCTGCGTTTTTAAGTGCTAAAGCGACTCTTCCTACAAAAAATAAGGAGGTCATTGCTATGACTAAAATTTATGAAACTGAAGTGGCAGGCAGAAAACTGTCCTTAGAGTTTGGCAAGGTTGCAGGTCTTGCCAATGGTTCTGTTCTGGTTCGGTACGGTGTTACCGTAGTCGTTACCGCAGCAACTGCATCGGACAAGCCCAGAGACGGGATTGATTTTTTCCCGCTCAGTATTGACTATGAAGAAAAAATGTACGCAGTTGGTAAGATTCCCGGTGGCTTTACCCGCCGTGAAGGACGCCCGTCTGAGAATGCGATTCTGACATCTCGCGTGATTGACCGTCCTATGCGTCCCTTGTTCCCCAAGGATTTGCGTAACGATGTATCCATTGTTTCTACCGTCCTTTCTGTAGAACAGGATAATGCACCCGAATTCTGTGCGATGATTGGTTCATCAGCAGCTGTTTCTGTGTCAGATATTCCTTTCAACGGTCCGATTGCGGCTGTTTATGTTGGTCTGGTTGATGGTGAGTTTATCATCAACCCCACTGAGGCACAAAGAGAGGTCAGCCAGATGAATCTAACCGTTGCCGGCAGTGCAAAAAAGGTTGTTATGATTGAAGCTGGTGCAAACGAGGTTCCTGAAGAGCAGATGTTTGATGCTATCATGTTTGCACATGAAGAAATCAAAAAGATTTGTGCCTTTATCCAGAAGATTCAGGATGAAATCGGCAAGCCCAAGTTTGAATATGAGCACATGGTAGTAGACGAAACCTTGTTTGCTGATATTCGTGCCTATGCAGAAGCAAAGGTGCAAGAGGCTATGGATACCGACGATAAGACCGTTCGGGATGCAAGACTCTTGGTTGTTTATGAGGATGTATACAATCACTTTGAGGAGAAATATCCTCAGGAAGAATACAAGGCTCAAATTGATGAGGCGCTTTATAAACTTCAAAAGACAGTAGTCAGAAATTGGCTTATGTATGATAAAAAACGCGTGGACGGCCGTAACATTCTGGAGCTGCGCCCCTTGTCTGCTGAGGTAGGTCTTCTGCCCAGAACTCATGGTAGCGGTTTGTTTAGCCGTGGACAGACCCAGGTATTGACCGTTGCAACACTTGGTCCTTTGAGTGATGCTAAGATTATTGACGGTCTTGATAATGAAGAATATCGCAGATATTTGCATCATTATAACTTCCCGTCCTACAGCGTAGGTGAAACCCGTCCATCCCGTGGACCTGGCCGCCGTGAAATCGGTCATGGTGCACTGGCAGAGCGTGCGCTGGTTCCGGTGCTTCCTTCCGAGGAAGAGTTCCCCTATGCAATCCGTCTGGTATCTGAGGTATTAAGCTCTAACGGTTCTACCTCTCAGGGTAGCGTTTGCGGCAGCACCTTAGCATTGATGGATGCCGGCGTTCCGCTGAAAGCTCCGGTTGCAGGTATCTCTGTTGGTCTGATTACCGACCCTGAAGATGATGATAACTTCCTGACCATGGTGGACATTCAGGGCGTGGAAGACTTCTTTGGTGATATGGACTTTAAGGTTGCCGGTACCAAAAATGGTATTACAGCAATTCAGATGGATTTAAAGGTTGACGGCTTGACCCCGGCAATCATTCGCACCGCACTAGAGCAGACCAAGAATGCGCGGTATTATATTCTGGATGAGGTTATGCTCAAAGCCATTGCAGAACCGAGAGAAGAGCTTTCCCCTTATGCACCTAAGATGATTACCATTACCATTGACGCTGACAAGATTAGCGAAGTTATTGGCCGCGGTGGTGAAACCATCAAGGGAATTCAGGCAGAAACCGGTACTAAGATTGACATCAAGGAAGAGGGCGAGTTCGGCAGAGTATTCATTGCCGCCGTGGATTCTGAGATGGGCGAAAAGGCACAGAAGATGATTGAAGCTATCGTTAAAGAACCGGAAGCCGGTGAGATCTATGAAGGTAAAGTTGTCCGTATCATGGACTTTGGCGCATTTGTAGAAATCCTGCCGGGCAAGGATGGTTTGATTCATATTTCCAAGCTGGCAAAGGGCAGAGTGGAAAAGGTGACCGATGT
>JAZOWR010000048.1:0-2318 GCA_045659345.1 Ructibacterium sp. | reverse complement strand
AGTCGTCTATGTCAAAGCTTCTTCTGGACTTTGCGGAACCCCGGGATTTTTTGGACTTTCCCTTGGATCTGCCCTTGGAACTGTATCTGTTTGAACCGAATCCGTCATCATCGTCTTTTTCGAGATACGCCATCACATCATCAGGATATACGGGATAGTCCTCCGGAGGAAGCTCAATGCCGGCGGGTCCAGCCCTTTCCAGACATTCCTTGTTGTAATTGGCAAGTTCCTGAGCAAGGGTTTTCTCCGGATCGGAAGACCATGCGCACATAACACTGATGTTCTTGGCGGCCTTCTTGCGGCGTTCTTCCAGAGAGTCTATCAATGCGGCGTACTTAGAGTGTCTTTCATTTTCCTTGGCTATCAGCAGGTCTCTTTCGGCTTCTAATCTCTGCTTTTTCAGCTTGTAGGAATCCTTTGCGGCCTGAATATCGTTCAGCACATCGGGATCTTTGTTAAGGGTTTTTGTCTTGGCGTTATAATCCTTGATAATGCCGCTGATTTCATTATTGAAACCTTCGACTTCCTTCTGTATGGCTGAACTTTGCTCTTTTAGGGCTTTGGTCATGCCTTTGACATCGTTTAACCTTTTGCTGTAATCCTCATCGGTTTCATTCTCTTTTCTGGGAATCAAGGTTTGAAGTTCTTCCTGATCTATAGTGCCGTTAGTAATAGCAAAAATAATTTTATCTATCTTTGACTTTTTATTTACTAAAGCGTTTATTTCCTGTACTCTTTCATTATGAGAATTAAGTGTTTCATTAAATTCTCTGGTGAGTTCCATGTACTTTTTCTTGAATACCGGACTGTCAGCAGGGTCTTTCTTTGTTTTCTTGAGCTTTTCAAGTCTTGAATTAAAGTCGTTTTCAATGGTATCCAGTTCCTGAGCGTGTTTGGCTTCGGCATCGGACTTTACCAGCTTGTTATCCACGGAATTGTTAAAGACTTCTCTGGCTGTTTTAGCAAAAGCGTTCTTCTTGGCTATTTCGGAGAATACGTTTGTTTCATCTCCGCTGAATACAGACATGAACACGTCAAGGAATAACGCAAAACCGGAAGAGGCTGCTATGCCGTCTGTCATGGCCTTGTAGCGATCCTCCCTTTGCTCAAGGGTTTTCATCCTGACTTCGTATTCCTTTTCAAGGTCGGACTTGAGCTTCTTGACTAAAGGGCTTGATTCGTTTCCGTAGGTCAGAATGTATTCATCATATAAGGTATTGTCTCCGTTGGAAACTGCCTTGAATATCTTGTCTACGGCCTCGGGATCGTCGAAATTGGGAGTACCGTCCTCATTGGCTTCAATGCCGTATGTTTCCATGCTTTTGTTCAGTTCTTCCATATGCTGAGACTGCATTATGGCATTGAGAGAATCTGTATGACTCTGCTGAGTTTCCGGCTGTTCGGGCTGCTCCTGAGCTTCAGGCTGTTCTTGCTCCGCAGGAACGTTCTCCGGCTGTTCGGCGGGCAACTGTTCATCCGGGTTTTCGGGAACCTGTTCGGGCTGTTCCTGTTCTGCCGGGGCATCGGAAACTTCCTGCTCTGCAGGGGTTTCAGACTGTTTCTGAGATTCGGGTTCTGCCGGAGTCAGAGCGTCCTGCACGGCCTGCATGGTTTCGGCATCGAGGTTATCAAGATTCTGAACAAGTTCTTCGGGAGAGTTCAGTTCTTGCAAGGCGGGGACTATACCCTTTAACTGCTCGAATTCTTCCGGCGTTAACTGGGATAAAGAGTCTGCAAGGCTTGTATCTTCCGTTCCGGCAAAATCCGAACTGTCAAAGCCGTCTCCTATATGAGCCTTGGCTGCTGTAACAGCGCCTTTGGCTGCATTTACCGAAGTCTTGGTTTTTTCCCTTGATCTCTTGGTCAGCTTGTACTGCGACTTTTTAAGAATGGCGCTCCACATGCTGTCTGATGTCTGCGCCTGTCCGTCTGGGAATACCTGTCTGTACGAAGCCCTGATAAAGGCTTCCTTATCCCAGTCCTCTTCATTAAGAAACTTTTCAGTTAAAAAACTTTTGAAATCCATCGCTCTGTTCCATTATATAGTTGATCTGAAATATTCCATACGGGGATAACTCTCTATAAAACAGCTAGAAAGTCATTATATGCGGTCTAGCGAATAGACCTCTACCAACTATCCCTTTTACAAAGGACTCATCGGCTACTTTTAACTTGGCTAAGTATTTCCGGACTATATTTAAAGCACCATTCATATCGGCATTTAAAACTTTGCCGGTAGATGACTTAAATAAGCCTTTGAAAATCCTTTTGCCTTTATATTCCTCGTGCTTTTCAACTGATTCAAATGCCAGTGAATC
>JAZOWR010000047.1:0-4294 GCA_045659345.1 Ructibacterium sp. | reverse complement strand
GGAAATCCCACACATCAGCATCCGACCAGTCAACAATCGGATTAACCGTCCGTTTTGACTTCAGCCTACAGTTCTCAAACAGCATTCTTCTGTCATCGTTGTCATTGTTCAAGATGATCCGATGCTCTCTATCGCCGTTTTTTTCATAGATACCCCGGCTGTTTTTCCGTGATGTGGACTCTGCCCACCGAACACCGGTTGCAATGAATCGCCCAGAGCCGCCAGTTTCCTTCAGCACCGAACAACAGTACCTCACCAACCGTGTAGGCGGCATCAGCTTTTGTGGGATCAGGCTCCACATAGACACACGCTTGCCCTTATATGTAGGCATATTAATGGTGTACTTTATGCCCAGATCCTCAAACCGCTTTGCCTCCGATCTTACGAACCGGACAGTCTCAGGTGCATCAGCCGTGGTGTGACTGTGCATGACCTCGAACGGTATGCCAGACCGGATTGCAAGCTCTTTGATTACTGAGCTATCCTTGCCACCGCTGTCAGTTATGACCAAAGGCAGGCCGTATGCATGGAGGCTCATTTCCGAAGCCGCTTTCAGCCTTTCTATGGCTAATTGTTCTAAGTCAACCATCTGTATCACCGCCCAGTTGAGCCGAAACCACCGTCACCACGGTCAGTTTCCTCCAGACTGTCCACCAGTTCCAGGGGAGGCATAACGCAGGGTAGGATGACCAGCTGTGCGATCTTATCACCAGCCTTGAACTGATACGGCTTGTTCGTATGGTTGTAGAGCTTCACTGCGATGCTGCCTGTGTAGTGGGCATCGATGACACCATCTGCGGTCAGCCCATGCTTCACATTAAGACCGCTCTTGGACTTGATGAAGCCAGTATAGCCTTCAGGAATCTGGATGTGGACTCCAGTGTCGATGGTAAGGGAACCGACCTCAGTTTCTGTTTTCCAGACTCTTTTTCCCACATCATAATACAGCATCGTTTTGACAGGAGAAACAGTACAGTCGATAGGCGTGTACAAATCCAGTCCTGCATCCCACGGATACGCTCTGGTGGGCATGATTGCGTTTTCTGACAACATAATCTTCATACCTACACCCCCTCAGAACGGCAATTGCTCATCATCGCCATCAATCTGCTGGAAGTCCTGCGCAGGTGCTTCAGGTGTAGTCTTAACGAAGCCGGTATAATTTTGCTCATCGGCAGCATCTTTCTTGCTGTCACCAAAGTAGACATTCTCGGCAATGACCTCTGCGGATCTGCGCTTGTTGCCGTCCTTGTCCGTCCAGCCACGGATCTGGAGTCTGCCGGAGACCACAGCCATAGACCCCTTATCGAAATACTTATCCACGAACTCACCGGTATGTTTCCATGCAACGCAGTCGATGAAGTCCGTCTCCTTAACACCGCTCTGCTTGTCGGCAAAGTCACGATCAACAGCCAGGGTGAAGCTGGTCACAGCCACACCGCTGCCGGTTCTGCGAAGTTCAGGGTCTCTCGTCAAACGACCCATGATAGTAATATGATTCAACATAATTAGTCCTCCATTAAGTAATATTCAGCGAAGCTCACGCTGTCGCCATATCTGTTTTTACCGGTCTTGATTCTCCGTCCGATGGCATAACCCTGATTACGGAGATCGCTGATCCTGGATGCAAGTCTCATGCATCCGATGTCTTGTAGTGCATCCAGTTGGGTGATAGACCCAAACTGTCTCATGTACTACAGCACTTTCTCACATTGCGTAGATTTCATGATTACATCCCCTTTCGGTATAGTAGAGCATCCTCGCCCCAGTTCTCATAATGGCTTTTCAGGTACTCCCGGAAGAATTCACGCATCATGGCTCTGTCTGTAGACTGGTCATACCGTCTATGGCACGCAGGGCAGAGCGTGAGACCGTTTTCCGGGATACCTATCCCACCTTGACTCCTAGCTATAAAGTGGGCATTCGACCATGCCAGTGGCGCAGGAGCGGCAGCACCGCAGTACACGCAGCAAGGCCATCCATCGATGCTGTCTCGCTGGGAGATGGCTTCCTTCGCCTTTCGGTCAAAGTCTCGTGCTTTGGTATCCTTACGCATAGCCACGACCTCCCCACTCATCCATCAGCAGAGCCAGTTTCTCCGGTGGCAGAGTCTCTATATCAAGAGCCTTGCAGTCCTGCACCAGAGCATCGATAAGGTCGCTCATCTGCTTGGTGTTGTAGACCGATGAACCGTAGTACACCATCAGGTTCCAGTACCCAGGGAGCTTCGACCTACCCATATCCCGGCATATCCATCCGATACCATGACCCGACCACGCCTGTTTGAACTGCTCCACGGCATCCTCTCTCACAGGTATGATCTCGTTGTTACCGGAGATATCCTGAATAGCCTGACGATATACCTCATTCGGTGGTATCCGCATCACATCAGCCAGCTTATTGATAAGCACCCAGGCATAAGCATTGGCATCCAGACTGCGCTTCTTCCGATGCTCTTTAACCTCAAGGTCATAAAGCCTGTCCTTGTGCTTCCGCACGATAGCCATAGCCTTGCCACGGTCTTCAGGAACCGGCTTCGCCATCAGCCAGCCACCTTCCAGCTTGATTTCTCGGAAAGAAATAGCATCAGCCATTGGCCTTCACCTTCTGCTCAGCTTCCCACTTGCGGTCTTGCCACACGAAGCAAGTCTTTCCGGTCTTGGTGTTGCGGATCGCCAAAGCTACGATGCGTTTCTTCTCGATGATGATTTTCTGCACCTCAAAGGTGTCATAACATTGCTTCTTGCCGTTGTAATCCTTAATGGTGCAGTCTTGTGGACTGATGGTAATATTAGGAGCGGTATAAAGCTCTCTACCGATACCTGCGTTGGTACACGCACGCTTAAAGGAGTCACTTGCCAGCCCCTTCTCCTTCTCCGTGTTGGACTCGGTGCCGGTATCTTCCTTCTCGATCCATTGCTTCTTGGACTCATCCCAGATGGAGACAATGCAGTTAGCGTTATCTCTGGTGTGCCGTCTCTGCCAATTCATCGGGCCGACAGTCTCATCGAGAATATTCATGTCGCATCTGGCATCCTTGTAGAGCAGAAGCGAGACACCGTAGTCATTCACCCTTGCCACACGGCACTCGATCTCGTCTGCACGGAGATCACGGAACATACACATATTCATACCCCCTTACTTAATGCTGGTACTCAGCTTGCTGACGAGCTGACAGCCACCAATTTCCATGCCGGATTTGATTGCCTCTTTGATCGCCACCTTGTCAGGCTCGGATGTCATCTTCACACGGAGATACTCGTCCGGGATCGAATCAACATCCACGATATCGATGGACTCAGACTTGCGGAAACTCACAGCACATTTTGCAGTGCTGAATTTCTCGCCCTCACAGACTCTTGCCAGCCATTCCTTCAGCCGTTTGGCTTTCTCGGAAGCCTTCTTCTCACGGTCAGCAAAAGCCTCTTTCTCGGCCTTGTAAGCTGCCGCATCGCTTTCTAAATTCTTGACCCACAGCGCAACGGATTCGATCTTCTCGCTCCGTTCCATCATCAGGTTATCCAGTTGCTCCTGATCGATGATTTCACCGGTTTCAAAATCAACACACGCAAGGATCGCTTGGTCGATCTCATACAGACTCGCCATTGTTTTCTTCCTCCTTTTCCTCATAACACTTGACATAAACAGTCAGGTTTCCACTGTAGACATCTGATACGGTCTCGGCAAACTCGATGACGGGGCTGTCTTTTTTAAGAAACTCCACCACGGTCACCACACGACCAATGGTGTCGGCATACTCAACAAGGTCACCCACATGAGCTTTGCCAAAGGGGACGATGATCGAATCGTACTGGCGTTCATCCATAAAGTTCTGCACCAGCAGGAGATCAACTCTTTTATCCATGCTTCTTACCTCTCTTTCTATTTCTCCGGGCAGAGATGGCATTGAGCCGCTCCGCAAAGGCATTCGTCTGCTCCTCAATCACCTTGAGGCGACTGTTCCGATTGACCAGATAGATCATTCTCGATTCGTGCTTATCCATTGTTAAGTTCTCCTCTCATAGCTTTAATAAATGGTGTCTTGGGGATTCTCACCCTGGTACCCATACGGATCACAGGGAAGGGGAATGGGTTCTTACCATCTCTGGTGGCTACATTGATCGTGTAAGCACTGCATCCCAGATATTTGCACACATCCGTAGGCACCAGCATTTCCTTGGGAAGTGCCTCGATGCGATCCAGTTCTTCACTGCTCGTCATACAGATCACCAGCCATTTCTTCCAACTCCTCCATGGTGATGCCTTGAGATTCAAGGGCCTTGCCCTTCTTCTC
>JAZOWR010000046.1:0-2250 GCA_045659345.1 Ructibacterium sp. | reverse complement strand
CGATCCGACTTAAAGTCCCGTCTGCCACCCAAGCTGAAACCAGTCCGATATAGATACCGTCCATTTTAAAGAAAGGCACCAATAATAAGGTAGACACCACTTGCACACCGCTGCCGAAAACGGTAATCCAAAACACTGTGGTGACGCGCCCGATGCTCCTCATATATGAGTGCATCAAGTGTCCAATCATATTGACATAAAGAAAAACAAAGAAGATCTCGAAAAATCGCACCGCATATTCAAGTGCAGCCCCTTGGTATCCTGCCGGGAAAAAGATTGAGGCAATAGGCTTTGCAAAGATCGCAAACAGCAGGACAAAGGGGGTTGTTGCCGCCATGTTCATCCAAAGACCTGCAAAAAGACCGCGGCGAACCTTTGAGATGTTTCCCGAACCTGCCGCTTGTGCGGTGTGACAATCCACGGCGGAACTCATATTCCAGAAGCTTTGACCGCAAAAATTATACATTCGGGACATAACGGAATAACCGGTAGTGGCATCTGCGCCCAAACTGTTTAGTGAGGGGGCAATTAAAATTCCTGTAGCGTGGAAGGCCATTTTTTGTATTGCGGTAGGCAGAGTATAGGAAAGGGAATCTTTTACCAGCGCCAAGCTGAAGCGATAAGATGCCTTTTCACACCTTAACTCACGGAAAGCCTTGGCAATCATATAAAGGTAAATCACGGTTGCGATTATAATGGAAAGCACTGTGGAAAAAGCCAGCCCCGCAATCCCCCAATCGAACACCAACACCGTTACCAAATTGCCAACGATGTTAACAACTGCAGACATCACCGAGACCAGAAGAGAAACGGAGGTAGTTCCTAAGGCATAGAGCGTTCGCAAGAGGATCATATTTACAAAGGAAATCAGATAGGAGGAAGTGTAGATCACAAAATAGATTTCGGCATCTTTGCGTAACAGCGGATCAATATTAAGATAATTAAGAATGGTTGCTCTGAAAAAAATGGCAAGAATACTTATAATAACGGAGACCGCCGCCACAAAGATCGACATATTTACCACATTGCGTTTAATACCCGAATAATCTTTTTTACCGAAAAGGTGAGCAATATATATTGAAAATCCGGATGTAAAACCATTGAAGAAGGAGTTGAACAAAATATCGAAGGGGTGGGTTGCGCTAATGGCTCCCAAAGCATGCTCGCTGATAAATTTTCCCGCGATCATCGCATCCACGGTGCTGTATAATGAACCGAGAATAGAAGACAAGATCAGCGGAGCGGCAAACAACAGATAGTTTTTATAAATGTTTCCTTGGGTAATGTTTTTTACGGTTCGCATAGAGTGCTCCTTGACGGTCTTGATGTTTTGTGGTACCATAATATCAATTTCTCAAACTTTGTCAATTATGTTTATATTTTTGATAAATTCTCAAACTTTCTCAAAAGGAGGACCACCGTGCAAAAGCAACGCCAAGAACAAATTTTGCATATTCTTCAGTTTGAAAAATATGTCACTGTTAAATATCTTACTCACATACTCAATTGCAGCACCGCCACCATCAACCGCGACCTTAATGAAATGCAGAGAATGAATTTAATTAAACGTAGCTATGGCGGAGCGGAAGCGGTAAGCGGAGGCCTTCCGCCCCTTCCTCAACGGCAATTCTATATGCAAAAAGAGAAGCGCCTCAATGCCCAAAAGGCCGCTGAACTGATTCAAAACGGAGATACTGTTTTTCTGGATGCCAGTACCACCGTTCAGCACATTGTACCCTTTTTGGCAGATAAAAAGGATCTCACTGTAATTACAAACAGTTTGTTTTTGTCTACCGAGCTTACCAAATACGAAATAGATATCTTATGTTTGGGTGGCCATGTGAAGGAACGCCCCTATGTTTTAGATAGTGATGATACCGTTGAAAATGCCATGAAATATCGGGTGGATAAAATGTTCTTTTCTCTTGGCGCTGTCACATTAAAAGGCAGGGTGGGAGCTTCTCATTACCTGCTATATAAGACCATGCTGAAAAACAGTAAGGAGAAATACCTTTTGACCGACCATGCCAAGATTGTGGAAGAAACACAAAAAGCTCTTTGCGATTTTTCCGCACTCACCGGAGTCATCTCCGATTTCAATTTCCCCGCTGAAACTCAGGCGCTATATCCGGACACCCTTTTCTTATGTTCCGCAGAGAAATAAGAGTCTTGCCTGCGGGGCAAGGGGATGGTTCTCTTGACACGTTAAAGATATTTCACTCACAACCAAAAAGCAAAATCCTCACTCAC
>JAZOWR010000045.1:0-4302 GCA_045659345.1 Ructibacterium sp. | reverse complement strand
CCGGAAAGAAGCGTCTTTCATAGTTTCGTCTGGAGAACATATTACCGAGAACGTAAAACAAAACACTTCCGGAATAAACAGTCTCTTGAGATTCTCGGCATCAGTCTCAGTATTGTTAGTTCCGTCAACACAGTAGTTCAGATAGGGATTTCTTCCGGTTTCAAGACAGAACTGTTTGCCGAACTCGGCAATTTCACTCAGACTGTACTTGTTTCGGTAAGGAATCAGTTCATTTCTTTGTTCGTCTGTAGACTTGTGAATACTGAACTGCAAGCCTACTTTGTCGATGTCCTTTGCGACTCTGATAACGTCTTTGATTATCTCGCCGCTCTTGTATCTCGGAGCAATGGTACTGAGAAGTAACTGGGCTTCCGGATACTTAGTGTTCAGAGTGTATATAGCCTCTCTGACATTCTCCCAGTTCAGGAGCGGCTCGCCCATAGACATGAACATAATCTGGAACTTCTGAATCTCAGAAACATCAGTATTTGAATCTCTGATAACAGTATCCACTTGTTCAACGATTTCTGCCGGAGTCAGATTCCGGACAAACTTCTTTCCGGTGCCGCAGAAGATACACCCGACAGGGCAGCCGGACTGGGTAGAACAGCATATAACAGTTCTCGTCTTGTACTGATACAGAACTGCCTCGGCAACGGCAGTCGGGCACGTGAAAACGTACTTTGAGACCGTTTCGTTAGAACTCTTGAAAACCTTGTGCTCAAACATCTCGAACCTCTTTACTTTTGAATCCTATAATACACCGCCGGATATTTCTTCGGGGGTAACTCTGACTCCTGCCGTCAAACGGCAAATTTGGGGCTTAATCAATATACGCACACGCCTTCTTCAGGGCCAAATCTCTCCGATCGTGAAGAATCTTTGTCAAAGTATTCCAGCCAAGCGTCTGAGTATTCCATAACATCATCATGCTCGTCATAGCTTTGTACTACAACGGGGATATCTCCGTGTTCGTCCATTATTTTCTGAAGTTCGTTAATAAATTCAGATATTGTTGTCATCTCGATCTCCTTTCTGAGCCATTCAAAATTATCTTCAAATGAAAAATGAGTATAAGGTCTTAAATCGCTTTCTGAATTGATTTGGATCCTTATATTATAAGGGTTCGAAATTTCGAAAATGCTGATTTTAGACCTTATACAAAAATGATAATAGGTCTAAAATCGGCATTCTAAATTTCGTAATAGGTCTAAAATCGCCTTTTGATTTTACTTTGAACCTTATTTTATAAGGCTTTAGAATTTTAAAAATGCCGATTTAAGACCTTATACCTTATTTGGGATTACTTTTCAGCCTTGTAATACACCGCCAGATATTTCGTTGGAGGCACTTCTGAGTCCTGTTTAACCCATTCTGCTTCTTCAACGTGAACAACCTCATAGGAATCAATGTCCGGCCAAGAACTAACCTCTCCTCGAAGATCATGAGCAAGCCCAAATGTATCAATGTGCCTGTGGATCGTAGGAAAATACTTATTGTACGAGTTTTCAGTCATATCATCAATGTTAACGATTGCCAGATTAAGGCATCTCGAAAACGGTTTTAAAAAATTTTTCAGTTTCATTTCTTTTCTCCTAATAAGTCATTCATACCCAAACAGTTCTCACGCCGTCTTCCGTAACGTCTGAAACCCGGCAGATGGTCTCTTCAAGCACTTCCCACATTTCGAAGTACAAACACAGATCCTGATCGTCTGAGTCAAACACCAAATTACAGGAATCGTCATAAATAACAACCCTGTCCTTCGTTGTAAGCTTTAGACAACTCAGGAACTTTGCAAGGGTTATATCTTCCTCAATGCGCTTGATTGACTTCTGAAATTCATCATAGGTCATTCTTCTCTCCTCTAAACTTTTCTTAATCTAAATCCTCTGAATCATCAAAATCAACGGCTGTCTCTCTGAGCCACCAGAAGTCGTCCTCGTGAGAGAAAATCGGAAGTTCTCTGACTTCAAGAGTTCCGCACCACAGCTCGCAGTAAGGAACGTCATAGACGTGCGGCTTCTCGTACTTCTTCTTGAAAGCCTCGGCTTCTTCCCGGGTGTCAAAAACACGGATCAGATCTTCTCTCTCGATGGCGTCTCCGAAGCCGCCGTCGACATCGTATTTGTGAAAAACTGCGTACATTCTTAGTCTCCTTATGTTAAGATACCGGCAGCGTCAGTGGCAGTTCCAAAGTAACCTTTTTGCTCATCCGGTATCTGAAAGTATAATACTTCACGCCCCAGAAGTCGCACATATCCTTAACCGTCCTGAACTCATTGCCCTTATGGTCATGGACGCAGCAGCTTCTTGCCGTGTCCCGGAATCCCCGGGACTTGAACAGCTCTGTATGGAACTCCCTGAGATTGTTCTTGCGGTTTCTTTTCTTAGGGACTATAACCTTTTCGATGTCAAACATTACTTCAGGCTTCTTGCCATGTTTCTGAGTTCAAAAGCCTTTTCAAGGGTATCGGTTTCATCTTTATCATCTCTAAAACAGATAAATGCGGGATGGCTCAGAGCGTAGTAATCGTTGCCTTCGGCCTTGGTAAGGTCGTTGAACTGAACACTCAAAACCTTGCCGATATACTTCTCCGGATTCCGGGTAACTTCGTCCACCATATCATCGGTCATGCCGGAACACTGGCCTTTGATTGTGCCTTCATCGTTCTGGAAAACGATAACCTTGTTTCTGCCCTCGTACTTAGTACCCTTGGTTCCCTCAAGGAAACCGATGCAGCGTACTTCCACATCCACTTTCAGCTTGATTTTAAGCTGCTCCTTGGAGGTTCCGTTTTTGAATTTCATGCTCTTGGACTTCAGAACGCCGCCTTCAAGCCCCCTGTCCATCCACTCGGAGGTAATTTTAAGTGCTTCGTCAATATTGTTCACCTCTTTGGTAGGTACAACATGGACAAGCTTCTGGTCTTTTACAATGTCATTGAGCTTGGCGAATCTCTCTGAATAATCGCTCTGAACCTTAAGGGTGTATTCCTCCTCGGTGAGGTAATCCCACACAGTGAAGTAAATATTCTCGTAATCAGGGTTATCGGAGTTCAGATTGCCGTTACCGGTAGCTCTGTCTGCTGCTTCCTCGGCGTTGCCCAGAGTGAACTCCCCGGTGTAGTAACCGTCAGGGAAGTTCTTCATTGCCTCGGCAAGAACCGGATTCTCGTAAGGCTCTCCGGAACGGGTCTTGAAGGATACCCTGCCGTCAAGCACAAAGGCTTCTCTGTAACTGCCGTCGCACTTAAGCTGAATAAAGGCAGGGAACTTAAACTTCTTCAGGGTCTTCTCGGAGAGAGTGTCGCACCTGCAATAATGCGGTTTCGGAACGATGTCCTTGAAAACCTTATTCAGGGACTTGGCGTTAACGCCGATTTTGAGATCTCTGTCAAGGATCTGCAAGAACAAGTCCGCTACCGGCTTATCGGCGCTGTTAGCGAAGGAACTAGCAAGAACCAGAGCCTTGTGTCCGGTTACTTCCCTTGCATTCAGAGCGTCAAGCACCTCCCAGATGCTCTTAGAGCAGTAATCCTTGCAGTCAAATTCCAGAACAGTCTTGGGAGTTACGCCGTAGGTGAAATCCACCTTGTCGTAGGCGTATTTCAGAACCTTGACAAGGTCTGCATTGTCCTTGTTCCGGGTGAGGATAGCTGCTTTCTCCTTGGTGCTGGAAGTGTTTCTGAGAGTTGCTAAAATTGCGAATGTTTCTGCCATTGTCTTTTCTCCTTAGCGTCCGAATCTGATTTCAATCGCTCTGTTCCAGTCTATAGTTGATCTGAAACATTTCATAGGGAATAACTCTCCATAAAACAGCTAGAAAGTTATTATATGCGGTCTAGCGAATAGACCTCTACTGACTATCCCTTTTACAAAGGACTCATCAGCTACTTTTAACTTAGTTAAGTATTTCCGGACTATATTTAAAGCACCATTTATGTCGGCATTTAAAACTTTGCCTGTAGATGACTTAAATAAGCCTCTGAAAATCCTTTTGCCTTTATATTCCTCATGCTTTTCAACAGGCTCAAACGCCAGTGAATCGCACTTGGAGGTATAGGACTCCTCTTGCTCCGCAAGATTTATCCCTGCCATTTTACACTTGTACCTAAGCATATTCAAGAACTTAAGGAACGGAACTGATACAAAGTTCTGGTTGGTTCGTTTACCTAATGCAATGGAGTCCTTCCTTTGCTTGTTTCTTCCAATAACTACTGTACCGATTTTGTGTTCCACACAAAAGTTCACAATGCTTCTGGATGCGTTGTGCAAATAGTCTTCAATTTTTAAGTTTCG
>JAZOWR010000044.1:0-4706 GCA_045659345.1 Ructibacterium sp. | reverse complement strand
CACATGGACGGGTTGCGCGTCGATGCAGTTTCAAGCATGTTGTATCTGGACTACAACCGCAGAGACGGCGAATGGCTCCCCAACCGGCACGGAGGCAAGGAGAATCTACACGCCATTGCGTTTTTGCAAAACCTGAATCTTGCAGTATTTGAACGGTTCCCTAATGTCCTGATGGTTGCAGAAGAATCCACCGCCTGGGGCGGTGTGACTGCACCGGTACACGAGGGCGGTCTTGGCTTTAACTTTAAGTGGAACATGGGTTGGATGCACGATGTTCTTGACTATATGCAATGCGACCCGCTGTTTCGAAAAGGTAACCACAACAAGCTGACCTTCCCGATGATGTATGCTTTTGCAGAAAACTATATTCTCGCTCTTTCCCATGACGAGGTGGTCCATGGCAAACGGTCGCTCCTTGACAAGATGTGGGGCAGTTACGAGGAAAAATTTGCTCAGCTTCGCCTGCTCCTTGCCTTTATGTATGCACACCCCGGGAAGAAACTGCTTTTTATGGGGGGCGAATTTGGGCAGTTTATAGAATGGCGGTTTGCAGAAGAGCTTGACTGGATGCTTGAGGACTATCCCGCCCACGCCCAGATGCAAAAATTTTCCGCTAAACTCAACCAATTCTACCGCAGCCATCCCTCTTTTTACGAGATTGAGCGCGAAAGCGGTCCGTGGAAGGGCTTTCGCTGGCTGAACGCCGAGGACGGCGACAATAGTGTGCTTTCCTTCCAGCGCACAGACGCTGCGGGCACAGAATCCATTGCTGCGGTGCTCAACTTTACACCGGTTGCAAGAACAGGCTATGTGCTGGGGGTTCCGGAACCGGGAGAATACGAAGTCATTCTCAGCACAAACCACAAGACATTTGGCGGCGATGGCAAAGGCACCCGCAAGGTAAAAACCAAAAAGGTGCCTGCAAACGGATTCCCGTATTCCATTCGGTTAAACCTTCCGCCGCTGACAGGGCTCTATTTGAAATATGATAAGGAAAGGCAAGTGTGAAACTATGAAAGCAAAAGAATGTGTAGCAATGATTCTTGCAGGCGGACAAGGAAGCCGTCTTGGGATTTTGACAAAGCATGTAGCAAAACCCGCTGTTCCCTTTGGCGGAAAGTATCGGATTATTGACTTTCCCCTGAGCAACTGCTCCCATTCTGGTATTGATACAGTGGGCGTATTGACGCAGTACCAACCGTTAGAGCTCAATACTTACATTGCCGGCGGCCAGTCCTGGGATCTGGACCGGGGCAACGGCGGTGTCTATGTTTTGCCGCCCTATACTTCAGCGGAAAAGGGCGAATGGTACAAAGGCACAGCCAATGCCATATACCAAAACATGGGATTTATTGCCCAATTTAACCCAAAATATGTCGTCATTCTCTCCGGCGACCACATCTACAAGATGGACTATAACAAAATGGTCGCTCTGCATAAAAAGACGGGGGCAGACGCCACCATTGCCGTTATCGAAGTCCCCTGGGAAGAAGCCTCTCGCTTTGGGATTAT
The DNA here is from genome assembly GCA_045659345.1 of Ructibacterium sp. Classification (GTDB taxonomy): domain Bacteria; phylum Bacillota; class Clostridia; order Monoglobales; family Monoglobaceae; genus Ructibacterium. Next base: position 3,194 of record JAZOWR010000044.1, on the reverse strand, counting down.
GAACACCGACGAGGATATGAATATTGTCGAGTTTGAAGAAAAGCCCGAAAACCCTAAGAGCAATCTTGCCTCCATGGGGGTCTACTGCTTTAGCTGGGATGTTCTTAAAAAATATCTGACCGAAGACGAAAACGACCCAAACTCAGACAACGATTTTGGCAAAAACATTATCCCCGCCATGTTAAAGGACGGGCTGAAAATGGTTGCCTACCGCTTTAACGGCTATTGGAAGGATGTAGGGACGATTCAGAGTCTATGGGAGGCAAACATGGAGCTGTTGGATGAAAACTCCGGTTGCAATCTTGATGACAGAGAGTGGCGTATTTACAGCAAAACTCCTGTCAAACCGCCGCACTATGTTGCCCCGGAGGCAAGGCTTTGCAATTGTTATATTACCGAGGGCTGCGAAATTGCCGGAGAGATTAACCACTCCATCCTCTTTGAGGGAGTCACCGTTGGCGAAGGCGCTAAAATTGAGGATTCTATCATCATGTCCGGTTCTACCGTAGAGGCCGGCGCTGTGGTTTACAAAGCTATCGTTGGCACCGGCGTCACCATCGGCAAGGGCGCACATGTTGGGTCTATGGATCTTTCGGCAAGAGACGATTTTGTCAACACCAAACTATGTACCGATGACATTACATTGTTGGGCGCCGACATCACCATTGGCGACGGCGTTAAGGTTGCTGTGAATTCCATGGTAACCGAGAATATGGAATAAGGAGAAAGAGGGGACAGAACTATGAAAAATGATATGTTGGGTCTTATCTTTGCAGAAAATCCTGAAGCAAGCATGGGTGAGCTAGCCGCTAAACGGGCACTGGCTGCCATTCCCTTTGGCGGCAGATACCGGCTGATTGATTTTACCCTTTCTAATATGGTCAATTCCATGATTATCAATGTGGGGCTTGCCACACTCTATAAAAACCAGTCTTTGACCGACCATCTGGGCACCGGCAAGGCGTGGGATATGGACAGAAAGAACGATGGCTTGTTTATCCTTCCCCGCAAATTCAGCACAGACCCTGCCGACAAGGTTCACAGCGGTGTGGATATCCTCCACTCGGTCAAGAACTATCTGCAGCGAAGCCGTCAGGAATATGTTTTGGTTTCTGACTGCAACACCCTGTGTAACATAGACTATGACAAGGCATTTGACGCCCATCTGGAAACCGGCGCAGATGTCACCCTGATCTGCCACAGGATCGATGAGATCCCGGAGCGGGAGCTTAAGCGCCATATTCTGCTGGATACAGATGAATCCGGCACGGTGCGGGATATCCATGTCTACCCTGCCAAGCAGAAAACCCATCTTTCCTATATGCACATGTTTATCATACAAAAAACACTGTTGATGGATTTGGTAGACGATGCGGTAGCTCACGGCAAGCACCAGATTTCTAAGGACATCTTTTTGCCCCAACTTAAGCACCTGTCATTTAAGGCATGGGAGCACACGGGCATCCATCTTAAGGTGGACGACATCAAATCCTTCTTTCATGCCAACCTTGCTATTCTTAACAAGGATGTTCGGGAAGAGCTGTTCGGGTTAAAAACCGGGATGCCGGTTTACACCAAGGTCAAGGATACCGTTCCCACCAAATATGGAAAGGGCGCCAATGTGGTCAATTCCATGATTGCCGACGGCTGTACCATTGAGGGCAGCGTGAAAAACTGCATTCTCTTCCGTGGCGTTCATGTGGGCAAGGGTGCATCCTTGGAAAACTGCATCATTATGCAAAACTCTCAGATTATGGACAACTGTATGCTTGCAAATGTTATTTTTGATAAAGAGGTTACCCTGCGGAGCGGAAAAAAACTGATTGGCCAGGAGACCTATCCCATGGTAATCGGAAAAGGCACCATTGTATAAGGAGATGACGATATGAGTAAAATTCTAATGTGTTCCTCAGAGGTCGCCCCGTTTGCTAAGACAGGGGGGCTTGGAGATGTGGTAGGCGCACTGCCGCAGGCATTGGCACAATTGGGCCATGATGTGCGGGTGGTGATGCCCAAGTACGGCTGCATCCCCCAAGAATATCGGGACGAGATGTCGTTTCAATTCTTTTTATACATTCCTCTTGGCTGGCGGCGAAAATACTGCGGCGTTTTTGAGCTTGTCAAGGATGGCGTCACCTATTATTTTATTGATAACGAATATTACTTCGGCGACCCGTATCTGTATAAATGGAACGATTTGGAGCGGTTTGCCTTCTTTGACAAGGCGTGTCTGGAAATCTTAAAGACGCTGGACTTTCGGCCGGATGTAATCCACTGCCATGATTGGCAGTCGGGAATGATTCCGGTTCTGCTCAACGCCTATTATGTCAGGGATGCGTTCTATCAGGGCATCAAAACCGTCTTTACCATCCATAATCTTCGGTATCAGGGAATATATTCTACCGATGTGGTGGCGGATTTCTTCTCGCTCGATCACTCATTCTTTACCGATGATAAGCTGGAGTTCCACGGCTGTGCCAACCTGCTCAAGGGCGGTATCGTGTATTCTGACTATGTGACCACGGTCAGCCCCACCTACGCCGAAGAAATCAAAACCCCTGCAGGGGGAGAACGGCTAAACGGGCTGCTATGGGCAAGAGAAAACTCGCTGTTTGGTATCATCAACGGCATCGACACCGATGCCTATAACCCCAAAACCGATCCCTATCTCTTTGAAACCTTTGATTTGAGAAATCTGGTTTCCAAAAAAAAGGCCAACAAGATGAAACTGCAGGAGCAGTTGGGGCTTCCGGTAGACGGAGACAAGGCAATGATTGCCGTGGTTTCCCGTCTGGTGGACCAAAAGGGGTTCGACCTGATTGCCGACGCCATGGGCGAATTGATGAGCATGGATGTGCAGCTGGTGGTTCTGGGTACCGGCGAGGAGCGGTACGAGGAACTATTTAAGCAAACTGCATGGTATCATCCGGAAAAACTGTCTGCCAATATTCTGTTCAGCAATGACCTGGCGCATAAGATTTATGCCGCATCGGATATTTTGCTGATGCCCTCTATGTTTGAACCCTGCGGGCTGAGTCAGATGATTGCTATGCGATATGGTACTGTTCCGATTGTTCGAGAAACCGGAGGTCTTCGTGATACCGTTCTGAGTTATAACGATTTCAATGGAGAAGGAAACGGATTTACATTCTTTAATTATAATGCTCATGATATGCTTCATACGATCGAACGGG
>JAZOWR010000043.1:0-3717 GCA_045659345.1 Ructibacterium sp. | reverse complement strand
ACATCATAGTGAAGAGCCAGCCGCAGAGTAAGACACTTTTACCACTACCTGGTGTTCCTACGCAAAAAGCATTGATACCATCTTTATCAATGGGGCAGTAGGCATACTTGCCCTTGTGTTTACCCAGGACAAGTCCTGTTGGTATCTTGCTGGCATACTGAGCTGGAATATCGGGGTATGCTGCATCCAGATATGCTTTGGAGTGCCGTTCATCCTTTGCGGCCAGACCGTAGGTAGCTGCAAAAGAGAAATCTGTTTGCCCACGCTGCTGCCGTTCTATGTTCGTGAATGTAATTAAGATGGGGAACAGAAGCGGAACACCAAAGGTTATCACTATCCCAACAACGGAGGAAATGGAAAAATCTTCTGTCAGGGTTGTTACAAGCAAATGAAACAACGCAGCAAGTGGTGGATATGTCCAGATTCCCGTGTACCAAATAAAATTCTTGAACTTCATATCGTACACCCCTTTATAGCTGCTTGACCAGACAGGGGGTTGCTCCGCTTATCATGTGGTCAATAGTGAATCCGTTGGTTTCATACCACGCTGTTTGTGTGTCTATCGGCTTCCATTCAGTAGGGCAGTAGGGTTCTGCGCCAGGATAGGCAATAATGCCCTCTGCTTGGTTCAGCTCTGCATAGTCAAGAATTTCTTGCAGCAGTTTTTCTTCAATGCCTATATCTTGAAATGGCTTGATTACATAGAAGCTGCTCACCTGGACTTTTTTTATATTTCTAAAGAACAGGCAGCTCGCATAGCCGATTCTCTTATTTGCAAGCATAAAATGTATATCCACGCTATTGCTGCAATATCTTCTCTCACAAGATAAAACGGATAATCCAACCCTGTTTATAATGGTCTTGATAATATAATCATTCTTGGACAGCCCAGAATCCTTTACATCCTTTTGCAGTACAGCATTTTCCTCTGGGGTCAACCTAAATTTGACTTGCACACATCGTTTGCGGTTCGCCTTTTCTTTTGCCATGCGAAAACCTCCATTTTATTTCCTTTGTTTCTATCTTTAGTATAGAAGACTTAAAAACGAGTATTTTTTATCTTCTATCCTATTCTGGGGCGGTTTTTACTCTTTTACAGACAAAAAGGCTATTGTATGTCAAAATTAAATAGTCTATAATAATAGAAAAGTGGGTAGCCACAGGATACCCATACGAAAAGGAGTTTCCCTATGTCTGAACAGCAAAAAGAAAATGCGGCTACCCAGGAAGCAGCCGCAAACGAACAATATATACAGAGAACAAATAACCTGGATAGCCTTAACAATCTTATTAAGGCAGCAGACGATTACCGCCAAGGTATCAGAAAAGAAGTATGGGCAACGGGCTTTTCCAACCACGACGATGCCCTTGATGGGGGTCTACATGGTTCACAGCTTGTGTGCATCGGTGCTATTTCTTCCTTGGGTAAAACAAGCTTTGTTCTGCAAGCTGCCACGCAGATGGCAGTGCAAGGCCGTGATGTGCTGATTTTCTCCCTGGAAATGAGCCGTGATGAGCTGAACGCAAAAACTGTTAGCCGCTATTCCCACATTCTAACCCACAAGGAAACACTATCAATAGATATTACACAAGGAACACGCACCCGTTTTACTACAAGAGATATTCTGAAGGGTGATGTTGATTCCCACAATCCGCAATCCCTGGATTTCTTTACCCGTTCTGTAGAAATGGCAAAGGCAGTTGCAGCGCATACATACATTTATGTGGGCAACAATGATGTTAGTGTCGATACAGTAAAAGAGGTTGTGCAGCGGCACTATACAGCCACGGGTAAAAAACCAGCGGTTATTTTGGATTATCTGCAAATTCTGAATCCGAGTGATGAAGCAGTCAAAAAGCACTATGATGTGCGCCGCAGCACAAATGACGATATTACCAAACTGAAAGTGCTTGCCAGAGATTTTGATATTCCCGTTATTGTTATTTCTGCGTTCAACCGAGCAAGCTATACCGACCCCGTTAGTATGTCCAGCTTCCGTGAAAGTTCGGGCATCGAATATAGTGCCGATGTTCTGATTGGCTTGCAGTATCGGGGCATGGACTATGAGCAGTCTTCTTTTTATACGCAAGACGGCAAGGCTCATGGCAGCGGCAGAGAAAGTGAAGCTGACCATTATACCAGGGTCATACGCCTGTTTGAAGAAATGCAATCAGCCGCAGCCGAGGGTGGCAGTCAACCCATCGAATTAAAACTTCTGAAAAACCGAAACGGGTCAAGGGGTACGCTTTGGTTTGATTTCACACCAAAGTATAATTATTTCAAAGAGTTCGCTGTGCTTTCCGAACAGCAGAGCAGCAGCAAGCCCAAGCAAGCAGCCCCAGTCAAAGAAAGGAAAAAGTTATAACTTTTTCCCTCTTGTAAAAGCAAAAAAACAAAAAGGAAAGAAACAGGAAATGATTAGAGAGGATGTAATTTCTTTCTAATTGTTTCCTGTTTTTTGGTGGTAAACGGAGGTTGCTGCCTTTTTAACTATGCTGCATTGATAAACGGAGGTTTTTATTTTCTTATACAAGTGAAAAAAGTGTTGTTAATGTAGCTGGCAGCAACATACCAACACTAATTGAAAACGGGAACCTGTTTTTTGTAATAAACTTAATAAAAGAAAAGGGGCATAGCCCCTATAACAGGCGTTAGCCGCTTGTATAGAGGTTAGATAAAAGGTTTGCTTGTAAACAACTTGCTATGCTGCTACAGACCCGTTGCAAACCTTTTATCGTTCATTGCATTTCGTGAAACGATAAGCAATGAGATATAAAAGAGATGATAAAAAAAGAATACCACCTACTGCTTTACAAACAGTAAACGGTATTCTTAAATAGGTGGTATTTTTTTATTCTTAGAGCAGATATACATACCCCCTGCTAAAGGGGGTATGTATTAGATGCGCATACAGTTACTTACAGTTACTTAGAGGGAAAGTGGCACATTCAAAAAAGCCTTGTGTACCAATGGTTTTTGGCATTTTTAACACAAAATCGTGTCCCCGTTTTTTATGAATCGTGTCCCATGTTTTTTGAGTGCGTGTCCCCACTTTTTTATGACCCTGCCTTTTGGCGGTTCTCCAGCAAGGTTTTGACATACAGCGGCTTTTGTTCTTCTCGTTGGCGCTGAAGGTTGGACAATTCTTTTCTGGTGAAGCAGATAACATCAAAACCCGTTACGGGGTCTTTTGGATTTTTGCTATCGTTGTCCCTGTGTTCTTCATAATCCAGAATGACAAATTGGCGTTTCAGATTTTCAAGCGTTCCACGAACCACTTTGATATACAGCGGCTTTTGCTTTGTGCGCCATTGCTTGAGCTTCTTTTCTGCTTCTTCTGCATCCAGACCGTCGATATTGGGCATCAACCCCAGTTCTGGGAAAAGCCCCTCAGCTTTGTCTTTCTTCTGAATGAGGGAAATTCTGTTCCAGTTTTTCAACTTTGCCGTTCCGCTGCTGATTTTTAGAATACGCATAACACGCAGAATAACACGGCGTTTGATAATCATAGCTGTTTCTGTATCGGCAAAGGCAAATTCCTTTGGCAACTTAGATGTATCAAAATAGCTGTTTGGGGTGTTGGCTACCTGTTTTTTGTCGTGAGCATAAGCATACAGATTATTTATGTTGTTCAGATAGTAGAAATTTCCCTGGCTGTTGCCGAAAGTTACAACCGATAGCAGCGGCGTTTCCTCTGCTTTTTCACTTCCAACAGC
>JAZOWR010000042.1:0-1588 GCA_045659345.1 Ructibacterium sp. | reverse complement strand
TTCCACGCGCCTCTAATGCCATCATAGATGCCGCAAAGAATTTTATAGGTTCTGCTCTGGCAAATCCAATTCCAAAAGAACATCCAAAGCGTTTCCAGATATCCGCGGGTCTTATTCATAGGCTTATCCTCTCTTTCTTACTATTGTCTGCAACTCCTCTACCCGGAGAACCACCGCCAATCCAAGATAAACCAGGATTGCCGGCAATGCTGCAATGCAAAGCCGCAACAGCGTCATGATCATACCTCCTGCAAGTGGCAATGTCACGGGGTAGATGCTCTTTGCCACCACAAACGCTCCTATGCCGCAAAGAAGAACTTTAGTTAAATTCAATATAAACTTACGGTCAAACATCCCCGGGCGGCGTCGATTCATCATTAGCATCAAACAGATAGCAATTGCCAACGAGCTGAGTGCAGCCGCCAGAGCAAGGCCTCCTACTCCCAGAAATTTTGTCAGGACAAATGCAAAAACCAAATTTACTACAATCCCGATCGCCGAAGTAATCATGGGTGTTTTTCCATCACGGATTGCATAAAAACTTTTGTTCAGCACCTCGCAAACACCATAACCCACCATACCAAAGGAGTAGTAAAAGAGTGCTGTGGCACAGAGGGCGGTGTCAGCCTCTGTAAACGCTCCACGCTCAAACACCACCTGAATAATCGGGGTAGAAAGCGCAAGAAACAAAGCACATATTAGGGTAATCAAAAACAGAATCCAACCCACCGAAAGTCTGGTTATCTGAATAAAACCGGCATCCTCATTTTTTGAGCTGAGCCGGGAAAGCTTAGGAAAAATAAAATTAGTAATTGCGTAAGCAAAAACTCCAACCATGATAATATAAATTTTATTTGCCCAGTTTAAGGCAGAGACAGCACCATCGCCGAGTCCTGAGCCGAACGCCATGTTGATCACATTACAAAGCGGCTGAATCCAGGAACTAATCAGAACCGGTATCGCCAGTTTGCCCGCCTCACGAATACCACTATCCTTTAAATCAAACCGAAACCGGTAGTGATAGCCAAACTTCCTTAAATAAGGTAGTTGGACAACCAGTTGGAGCATCCATGCAATCAACATGGAGATAATCACACCAACTAGTCCCATTCGATTTCCAAACACCATCAAATATAGAATCATGACCCCGTTAGAAACAACGCTAATCAAAGAGGGTATGGTAAACTCACCATAAGATTGTAAAATACCTACTGAAATATACGCTGCCGCTGTAAACACAATCGACGGAAACAGAATCCGCAAAAGATGCGCAGTCTGCTCAACCTTTCCCGGAACTTCCGCATAGCCGGGCGTCATTAGGGAAACCAGCGGTTTTGCAAAAATGGCCCCAAGCAGTGCCAGCAGCATTGCAGCAGAGGTTGCGACGGTCATAAAGTTGTCTGCAAATCGCATTGCGGCATTCTCCCCCTCTTCGTTAAGGTACTTATTAAAAATGGGCACAAAGGTAGAGAGAATGGCAACTCCAAGTACCATATCAAAAAACAAAAGCGGAATTTGGGTTGCGGTATTTAAGATGTCGGATTCCGTGCCCTGGCCGTAAAGGCCTGCTACCAGAGTTTCCCGAAAA
>JAZOWR010000041.1:0-7861 GCA_045659345.1 Ructibacterium sp. | reverse complement strand
TCCGTTTCTAACCGCATCTGATCTCCTCTCACATTGAAAGGAGATTAACTATGAAAACCATGTATATCAACCTGCAGCTGTTTGCTGAAGTGCAGACTACCCTGCTCCCCGGCCTGAGTGCCGAAATGAAGACCTTCTACGACATGACTCTGATTGACGAGGCACAGTCCAATCTTGTCCACGATCAGTTCGGTCAGAAGCGTCCTATCCCCCAGAACGGTGGTAAGACCATCGAGTTCCGTAAGTTCGCACCCCTGGCCAAGGCTCTGACTCCCATTACTGAAGGTGTCACCCCTGCTGGCAAGTCCCTGGAAGTCAGCACCATCACCGCAACTGTGTCCCAGTACGGTGACTTCATCACTCAGTCTGATGTTCTGGAGCTGACCTCTCTGGACAACACCATCCTGGAGGCTACCAAGCTGCTGGGCCGTCAGGCAGGTGTCACTCTGGACACTGTGGTGCGTGACATCCTTCAGGGTGGCTCCAATGTCACCTACTGCCCCAAGGTGGCTGCTGACGGCACTGAGACCGCTGTCACCTCTCGTACTGGCCTGGATAACACCTGCCAGCTGACTGTAAAGGTCGTTCAGCAGGTCGTTGCCAAGCTGAGAGCACAGAATGCTCCCACCATCGGTGGCAAGTATGTTGCCATCATCCATCCCTATGTGGCCTACGACCTGATGCGTGATCCTGAGTGGATCGATGCTCACAAGTATGCCAACCCCACTAATCTGTACGAAGGTGAAATCGGTGAGATTGCCGGTGTCCGCTTCGTCCAGACCACCGAGGCCAAGGTCTACGATGGCGGTGTCTTCGGCTCCCTGTTCCTGGGCGAAGGCGCTTATGGTGTCACCGAAATCACCGGTGGCGGCCTCCAGACCATCGTCAAGCAGAAGGGCAGTGCCGGTACTGCCGACCCCTTGGATCAGAGAAGTTCTGTTGGCTGGAAGGCCATCAAGACTGCCGAACGTCTGATCGAGAACTACATGGTGCGTGTGGAAAGCAAGTCCGCTGCCTTCTCCGCATCCGTAGCAGCAAACTAAACCTATTGAGGGGGAGGGGTCTTCCCTCCCTCTCTCCACTTTAAGGAGGAAATAACCATGGCAGAAGTTAAGAAGACTGAAGCTCCCAAGGAGAAGACGGTCAAGATCAAGATTCCCAGAACCAGAGCTGACCAGGAGGATGTGTTCGTATCAGTTAACGAGCGTACCTGGATCGTCAAGAGAGGCGTTGAGGTAGAAGTACCTGAATGCGTGGCTGAAGTTCTGCAACACCAGGAAGAGATGCTGGAACGCATCATGATGAATGAGAAGAAGTAAATAGGAAAGGGAAGCATCAGGCTTCCCTTTCTTTGAAGGGGGGAATACCAATGAAAATCATTGAAGCTATAAATCAAATCGATTCCCTGAAGCACAACACCTACTCACAGGACAACAAGGTGACATGGCTGTCCCGGCTGGACACTATGGTCAAGACCCACATCATCGATACCCACGAGGGCAATGAGGTGACATTCTCCGGCTACAACAGCCTGACAGACACTGAGACGGAGCTGCTTGTCCCTGCTCCCTACGATGAGGTGTACCTGCGGTGGATGGAAGCGCAGATCGATTACCACAATGGCGAGTACGAGAAGTACAACAATGCCATAGATATGTTCAATACAGCCTTTGAGGGCTACAAGAACCACTACAACAGAACCCATATGCCCAAGGGTAAGAAGATGAAATACTTCGGAGAGCCTTCCACAAAGGCATACCAGTCCGCTAATAGCGTGGCGAAGATTACCATCGAGGAGGTGTAAGGGGTGCAGGAAAAAAGATACAAGATGACTTTTTACATGGCAGATGGCACCGCACACACTGGCTATATCGTAGTTCCTCAAGGCATGACAGGCCCCCAGGGTGAAAAGGGAGATCCGTTCACCTACGCAGATTTTACTGCCGCACAGCTTGAGGCACTGAGAGGGCCGCAGGGCAGACCTGGTGCAGACGGAAGTCCTGGCAAAAACGGTAGCGATGGGCCACCGGGCAAGGACGGATACACTCCGGTTAAGGGTATTGACTACTTTGATGGCAAAGACGGCATCAACGGAAAAGACGGAGCCGATGGCAAGGATGGCACAGATGGTCACACTCCTGTCGTTGGGATTGACTACTTCACCGAAGCTGATAAGGCTGAAATGGTGTCCGCAGTTATCGATGAACTGCCCATTTACAACGGTGAGGTGGTGTCCGTATGAGTTTTGACATTGAGGTAGAAGGCGGCACTTCTGTGCGTCTGCCAACAGCCGGTAAGTATTGTGACAGGGATATCGTGGTATCGGCAACTGGTGGCGGTGGTGGCGGTACACCGAGCATTGACGGAATCCCTGCTGGCTGGGCACGGGCAGATTATATTCAATTCAATGGAACGCAGATCGTTGACACAGGTATTATCTGCACTCAAAACACAAAAATACAGACGCATTTCACAAGAGAAAGCTCCGCACAGGAATATCTATACGGAGTCGCCAGCTCTGGCAACACAGCATCGGTTACTGCATACCTTGGCGGCTCTTGGCGTTTTGGAAACAAAACTGCCACGAAGCCGTGCGGAACGACAAACGCAAAGGTAGGTTATGCGGGATATGTCGATGCTTCGACAATCTCTGTGACTGGCAGCGTCAGCGCCATTAGCGGTGTCAATGATTTTGAAACTGTGGGAAGTCTGCTGATTGCTTCTTGCCGAAGTGCCTCAGGTGCCATTGGTACCGCACAGTTTGATGGCAAGATCTTCTTCTTCGCAATGTGGGAAGGGGACGAGCAGGTTCTGAAACTTGTTCCAGTTACTGACGGCAGCACATATAGGTTTTTCGATATGGTGACTAAAACATTTTTTGATTCCATTACCGACACACCTCTTGATGGTGGCAATTTATAGTTGTGAAGCCATTGGCCCGGCTGAACTGAATCGACAGTACACAGAAACGGACGAGCCTATTGAGGGCTATCCTGATATTTTCGAACAAGGAGGAGAAGAAGATGCGATATCCAAAACTGAGAGTGCTTAATGCATCCAGACAGATGGTTGATAACTTCAAGGGTTATAACCATAATCTGCGGATCGGTGACGGTGAATTCTTTGACATGAAGAATATGACCTCCGATTACTACCCTGTTCTTTCCCCCAGGGGTCAAAGAGGTGTATATGCAGAGGGCGGTCAGTACCATGGCCTGATTGCAAAGGACAATCTGTGCTATGTGGACAACGGCAAATTTTATATCACCAAATCTGAAGTAGACGGTCTTAAACTGAATGGTAAGCCTAAGCAGCTGATCTCTATGGGTGCTTATGTCATCATTATGCCGGACAAGAAGTGGGTCAACACCAAGGATCGGACTTACGGCAATATTGAATCATTCTACCCCGGTGTTGAAGGGCAGGAAGTCTCTGCTATCTATGAGATGTGTAAACTGGACGGAACCATCTATGGCAATACTCCTTCAGGCAATTCTGCACCGGACAACCCGGAGAATATGCAGCTCTGGATCGACACATCCACCACACCTCATGTACTGAAGCAGTATTCCAAGGTCAGTTCGACATGGGTGCAGATTGCAACCACCTACATCAAGATCAGCGCACCGAATATTGCTGCTTCCTTTAACCAGTACGATGCCGTGAAAATCACCGGTTTCCCGGAGGATGTGCCTCAGCTGAATGAGTTGAACGGACAGACATTCCCCCTGTGGGAGGTATACCACACCGATGACGGAGACAGTGATTACATCGTGATCGTTGGGCTACTGAACGAGAAGCACACCGGCACATCGAATCTCAGGGTGGAGAGAACGATGCCGGAGATGGACTTTATTATCGAGTCCAATAACCGTCTGTGGGGCTGTCGGTACGGTCTTGATGCTAATAATCAGGTAGTCAACGAGATCTACTGCAGTAAGTTGGGAGATTTTCGGAACTGGAACTGTTTTATGGGAATCGCTACGGACAGCTGGGTAGGTTCTGTGGGTACTGACGGACAGTTTACCGGAGCTATCACCCACCTGGGTTATCCCATGTTCTTTAAGGAGAACTGCTTCCACAAGGTCTACGGAACAATCCCTGCAAACTTCCAGATACAGTCTACGACCTGCACCGGTGTGCAGAAGGGCTGTGAAAAGAGCCTTGCCATCGTTAACTCTACCCTGTTCTACAAGGCTCGCAGTGGCGTTTGTGCCTACGATGGATCTCTCCCTATTGAGATATCCTATGCACTTGGTAACGAGGTATATGGCGATTCTGTGGGCGGTGCGCACGGCAGTAAATACTATATTTCCATGGAGAGTGCGGTGGGTGACCATAACCTGTTCGTATTCGATGTGGCGAAAAGTATGTGGCACAAGCAGGACGATGACCTTCAGGTGAATGATTTCTGCTCCTGCGGTGGTGAGCTGTATGCCATAGTGGGTGGCGATAAAATCATTACCATGCTGGGTTCAGGGAAAAAGGATACCGAGCCTGTGGAATGGATGGTAGAGACCGGTGAGATCGGCATCTCTGACCCTGACATGAAGTATGTCTCCAGAATCACCCTGCGGATGTCTATGGACATTGGAAGTGAAATCAACATCTATGCCCAGTATGACTTTAACGAGTCATGGGAGCAGGTGTGCTGCCTCACAGGGGGCTCCCTGCGTAGTTTCTCCATCCCGATTAGACCCAAACGATGTGACCACATGAGACTGCGTATTGAAGGTGTGGGTATGGCGAAGATCTACTCCATCACCAAGACCATCGAAGGGGGAAGTGAGCTGTCATGATGGATATCAGATTCCCCAATATTACAGCTACCACAGCGGATGGCAAGATCCAGCAGATGCAGAGCTATATGCACCAGTTTGTGGAACAGCTCAACTGGGCATTGAATACTGTGGTGACTGAACCGAGTGTCAGTGCGGCTCCTGTTGTGCAGCAGAGCAAGGCTGTCTCTTCTCAGGAGGCAGAGGACACCTTTAACTCCATTAAGGCTCTTATCATTAAGTCTGCGGATATCGTGAAGGCTTATGAAGACACCATAAAGACCCATTTCAAGGGCGAGTATTTCGCTGATTCCGATTTTGGTACCTTCGTGCAAGAGACCAACCGCTTTGTGGAAGAGAATTCCAGAGGCGTTACAGAGGCTTACAGCAGCATCCAGAAGATCACAACAGATCTTACAGATGTGCAGGAGTATGTGGAGACCACTGAAGGATACATAAAGCGTGGCCTTCTTGCTGATGGCAGTGTCGGCATTGAGGTTGGCGAGACCATAAACGGCAGCTACCACCGCTATGCGCAGTTCACAGCAGAGCGACTGACCTTCTTCGACATTAACGGCAATCCTGTTGCCTACATCGGTGCAGGAGATGGTGACAAAAGCGATGCCAACTGCCTTTATGTGACCGGCAAGGCTGTATTCCTGGGCGAGATCCAGTTGGGTGGCTACAAGACTGATACCAGCGATGGTCTGGCATTTACCTGGATAGGAGGATAAGTATGGCAAGGATAATTACCAATATCGAATACGACTCCTATTTCTGGGTGGACTGGTCGCAGGTTAGCCAGGATACTACAGCTAATAAGACGAGAATCAACTGGTCTTACGGTGTGTACTGCGGTCACCGATTCGAAACCAGTGCTATCAAGGGGTATGCCTTCAGCATCAACGGTGTTCAGGTGTACAGTGGCGGTACTTACTCCAATTACTCCAGGGGCGATCACACCATTGCATCCGGCACATTGGAAATCCAGCACGAAGATGACGGTACGAAGACCCTCAACATATCTGCGTTTAGCGGATGGCTGTACTCCAACCACAACTACACTGCCGGTGCATCATCCCATGAACTGACACCGATCCCCCGGAAGGCTATCATCACGGCATCATCGGACTTTACGGATCAGGAGAACCCCAGCATCACCTTCAGTAATCCCGGTGGTTTCACTATGGATGTGTGGCTGGAGCCTAATCCTAATGGAGATCACCTGTGTGTCCGCAACAACATCCCCAACGATGGCGGCTATACCTGGATTTTAACGGACGAAGAGAGAGATCAGCTGCGCAGTAAATGTCCCGGAACGGAATGCACCATAAGAGTGGGCCTTTATACACATATAGGCGATACCGTAGATGCAGACTACCGTGACAAGAAGTTCACGATGGTGGAGAGTGATGCTACACGGCCTGCTGTGAAACTCACTGCATCTCAAAATAACGGATTCAAAGGCCTGTATGTCCAAGGTAAATCCAAAGTGGACATTGCCGTAGAGGGCGAGGGCAAATACGGAGCAACAATCCGAGACCTTTATGCTTCTGTGGATGGTAAGACCTATAAGTCCGATAGCTTTACATCGGATGTTTTCACAAACTCCGGGGAGGTTAAGATCACCGGCTATGCGGTGGACAGCAGAGGCTTTACCGGGACTGCCGAAGCTAAAGTGACTGTCCAGCCCTACTCCAAGCCGCTGGTGGTGCCGATTGGCAACGAGAATGCAATCCAGTGCTACCGTAGCGATGCTGACGGCAAGAGATCCGGAAGCAGTACGAGACTGTGGGTTAAGGCTGCACGATCATATTACGATGTTTCCGGGAAAAATACTTGCACATTGCAGTGGAGATCGAAGTTATCAACAGCCTCATGGGAAGATGACACATGGGAGGTACTGCTTTCCGACACAGATACCACAGACGAGTTCAGTGATTTAACTTCTGGCGAATTCGCCTTGGATAAATCCTATAATGTGCAGATCCGGGCGATAGATGATGTTGGCGAGTACGACATCAAGACCTTTGAGATCCCCACACGAGATGTGGCGCTGCATCTGGGTGCCGGTGGCAAGAGGGTTTCTGTGGGATCGTACTGCATCGATGAGGAATACACCTTCCACTGTGAATGGAAAGCGATCTTCGACAGTGACATCATTGTCCAAGGCATGACTCTTGCAGACTACATCAAATCTGTTATTAACGAAGGAGGATAACACTATGGCAAGTTACACTGTTAAAAAGGGAGATACCCTGTCCGCAATCGCAAAGCAGTATGGTACTACTTACCAGGAAATTGCGAAGCAGAACGGTATCTCCAATCCCAATTTGATTCAGGTTGGTCAGCAACTGAAAATCGGCAGCGATGATGCTTCGGCATCTGCCGGTTCTTCCAGTGCCGCACCTGCGGAGCCTAAGTACCCGGCATACACGCCCAGCGATACAGTAACCCAGGCTGATGCACTGCTGAAGCAACAGCTTGCACAGAAGCCGGGTGCATACCAGTCCACATGGCAGGATCAGCTGAACAATATCATCAATCAGATCCAGAACGGAGAGAAGTTCTCCTATGACCTGAATGGTGATGCCCTGTATCAGCAGTACAAGGATCAGTACACCACCCAGGGCAAGCTGGCGATGATGGACACCATGGGTCAGGCGGCAGCTATGAATGGAGGCTACGGCAATTCCTATGCCCAGTCTGTAGGTCAGCAGGCTTATCAGGGGTACCTTCAGGGCCTGAACGACAAGGTGCCGGAGCTGTATCAGCTTGCACTGAACCAGTACAACAATGAGCGACAGGGTCTCTACGACCAGGCATCCCTCATTGCAGGTATGGAGGATCAGTCCTACGGCAGATATATGGATCAGCTGACCAATTACTACACTGAGCTGGGATTGGCACAGGATGAAGCCAGATACCAGGCTGAGCAGGACTATGGTAAGTGGATGGACAAGACCAGTCTTGATTATCAGATGGAGCGTGACAAGATCGGTGACGAGCAGTGGCAGAAGACCTATGACGAGGGCATCCGCCAGTTCAACACGCAGATAGAATTGCAAAAAAAAATAGCGTAG
>JAZOWR010000040.1:0-2903 GCA_045659345.1 Ructibacterium sp. | reverse complement strand
ATATGATTTTTTAAAGATGCGCAAAAGAGATCCCGGAAGATTCTGTGTTTTGCAATCACTTTGCCTTCTTTAAAGAACAACTGACGGTGTGCCAGGTATTGCATCAAAACAACAAAGGATAGGAAGAATTTATGAATATAGCAGAATTGGGAAACGGCTCATGGATAATGGGAATCCTTTTAATTTTGTTTGGCTTAATCGGACTGATCAACGCATTTGCTGCCTTTATGATGTGGTTCAAGGCATTTACCGAATGGTTGGAAAGGTTGGGAAAGAAGGGAAAGCCACATTTACTGCTATGAATTATTATTATCGTAGTCACCTTTGGTTGGTATGCGCTGTTTAAGATAATAAACTTGTACGCACTTACACGCTTGTAAAGGCAAAGCGCTATAGAAAGGAAGGTGAGTTATGCTCTGTAAAAGATGCACAAAAGAGATCCCGGAGGATTCTGTGTTCTGCAATCACTGCGGCGCCAAGCAGATCCGAGAGCGCTCATCCAGGCAGCGGCAGAACGGACAAGGCACTGTGTACAAGGATGCCACCGGAAAATGGATTGCCGAATGCACTATCGGATGGGACACAGATGAAAACGGAAAACTTCGCAGGAAGAAAACCAAAAAAAGAGGCTTCACCACCAAACGCGAAGCCATCGAATATCTGCCTATGCTAAAGCAGGAGTTGCCTCAGCAGGATATGAATGTGAAGTTCAAAGACCTTTATAAGAAATGGCTGGACGGCCATTCTGAGAAGGTCACCGCATCCACGATCAATTGCTATAAGTCTGCATATAAATACTTTTCACCTCTGTATTATGCAGAAGTCATAAAAATCCGCACAGAGCATTTGCAGAAATGTATTGATGAATGCCCACACGGAAGGCGAACAAAAGAGAATATGAAGGCGCTTGGAACATCCCTTTGGAAGTATGCCATGCAGCTGGACATTGTAGACCGAAACTATGCCGAGTATATCTACATCAAGAAAGAGGAGCGCGAGGAAAGAATTGCTTTTTCCACAGATCAGCTTAACCTGATGTGGAACAAAGTAAACGAGATCCCCAACTTAAAATACATCCTCATTTTATGCTACACCGGTCTGCGTGTCGGAGAGATGCTTGGTGCTCTGACAGATAACTACCACAAGGATGATGGGTACTTCGTGGCCGGCTCCAAGACAGCAGCAGGAAAGAACAGAATGGTTACCATCTCACCAAAGCTTCTTCCGTTCTTTGATGACTTCGGTAAGGGTAAGCACTTATTCTTTGATAAGAAACAAACTGAGAAGAAATTTCGTGAGGACATCTTCTATCCGGCTCTGGAAGCCGCTGGGATCGATGTTCAGAAAGCGGACGGCACACACCATTACACCCCCCATTGCTGCCGGCACACCTTTGCTACGCTGATGAAGAATGTAAATGCTCCTGCCACCGACAAGCAAAAGCTGATCGGACACAGCAAATTCGAAATGACCGCGCATTATACCCATACAGATATAGACTCTCTCAAAGCTATAACGGACGCTCTGTGACCACCAATTTACCTATTGAATAACACCAAAACGCCCCGGTTTCCGGGGCAAAAAATAAGGAATCTACGACCACCATTTGACCACCAATAACCTGAAAAAGCATTGATTTTACTGGGTTTTTGCATTGTATGGCATTCAAGAGGTCAGCGGTTCGATCCCGCTTATCTCCACCAAAAAGACCTGATTTCGAAAGAAATCGGGTCTTTTTTCTAACTTTTTCGGTATAAAAGTATTCTCCTGTTTTTAGAAATTTCTTTCTGTGACCACCACCGTGACCACCAAAAAGAGGCACCCTTACGAGTGCCTCTTACTCATTCACATTCCATCCCGGAACTGATTTTGCAGAATCTTTATTTTTTGGGTTCTCTCGATCTGCCGGTTATGCTCCCACTCATATACAGCCATCATAGCTGCAGGCGGTTCTCCGTGCTTCTCTCTATGGGTTCTGATCAGCTTAACCACTTCCTCATGCAGCATATTAACATGGCGCATTTCCTGCGTAGAGATCTCATAGAACACATTAGAAAGAGCAGGATTGTCTTCCTTATGCTTCAGCGCACACTTCGCGTAGTGTTCTGCGCCTTCCAGCTCTTCCTCGATCATTTCAGAGAGTTCTTTAATAATCTTCATAAAATCACCTCACGATCTCGTTGTGGAGAACATCAACATCATCTGCGTGGAAGGTCAGCTTCCCCATTAGCGGAATATCCAGCTGCAGGCTACCCTGTCTTTCAATTTCTCTGCGAATATCGGACAGGAGAGTGTCCACTTCCACCATTCCTTCGTTATCGATCAGGCAAAGAGTCCTGGCAAAGCCGTTGGTCATCAGCATATTTTTGATCGTTTCCGAATTGTTGATCATTCTGCCTACAACAACTCTTGCAAGAAACTCTTGTGTCCCATCGAGATTTTTGTATATTTCTTTATCGATGTATCGACTGATACCATCAATTACGGTTTCAAACTTAACTTTCATATACAACCTCCATTTTGAAATGGGGAGGCTAATGCCCCCCCATCTGCTTAGTTGTTAGCCGGTGGTGGTAGTGGAAGGCGTGACAGAAACTGTCGCAGAACCCCAGCCAGGACACACGGAGCTATTGGGTACAACAATCTTAGTCAGGCTCATGAGCTGAGCGATTTGACCCTGGATGCAGCCCAATGCAGCAGTGTTGGTTGCGTTGTACACATTCTGCTGGCAAATCTGGCCCTCAATTGCGGCCACCTTTCCGTCAAAATACTTGTACAGATCCAAAATTTTGCCATCGGTATAAGTGTTTGCATCACGCAGCTTTACCTCAGTTTCAAGTTCGGCAATTCTGGCTGCCTGCGCTGCCTCGTAGCGATTCACTACATGGTTATCACCGCAGTTT
>JAZOWR010000039.1:0-1540 GCA_045659345.1 Ructibacterium sp. | reverse complement strand
CATGATGCCCAGGAGCTTGCCATTTTGGAGGGCAGCGAAGTATTGAACCAGGAAACATTAAACGCTGCATATCGTAGCAGAATGAAAATGCTTCATTCCTATATTGCACCGTCCAAAAAGCCGCAAACATCCAGGCAGAAGAAATCCACTTCCGTACCCTGCGCCGACCAGGAGATACAAGAAGTTATTTCCATTTCCATTGCAGCGTTGGTACAGCAAGCCAAGAATGAGGGCAAAGCTGTTGCGGATTTTCTAAAATCCTATATCACCGTGGAGGAAGTGGGAATATGATAGCTTTCTTTCCAGAACCCTATGCGGACGAACTGGCGTATTCCTTGTTTGCACGGTATCATGTTCACTCTGGAAATATAACCTTCAGCGGAACGGCAAAGGATTTGTTTCAATGCAAAGATGCTATACCAAACCCAGAGTTTTTTGCGCCTTTGTCGGAGGAAGTGTGCAGCATTATTACACGCAGCAGCACCATGGAAGACTTTATAGCAAAACATACGATGCTGCCATATTACATACGCTTTCTGCCATTGGAACGACGGCGCAAAGCAATGGATTTGCTGCTTGCAATGGACAGAACATTTTATGATGCTATTTATGTGCGGCAAAAGAAATCAGAACGGCGGCAATACATGAGATATTGTCCTCTGTGCGCTGCCGCTGACCGAGAGCAGTACGGGGAAACCTACTGGCATAGAAAACACCAGCTCCCAGGCGTGGAAATCTGCCTGGAACACCGCTGCAGACTGGAGAACAGCAGCAACGGCATTTTAGTGGACAGTCAAAGATTCAAGCTGATTCATGCAGAAATGGTCATTCCCCCATATACCCCCGTCAATATGGATGTGTCGGAGCAGGAATATCAGCTATCCGATTATGTGATGCAGATTTTTGATGCAGATTTGGATTTTGATAACGATGTTTCCACAGGCAAGTTCCTGCAGTCAAGACTGGAGGGAACGCCCTACACATCATTACGGGGGGAACAGGTATTTGCCCGTAAACTGTATGCAGCACTTTCCGTGCATTACCAGGAACTACCACAAAACACCCTGGAAGCATGGTGGTATGTTCAAAAAGTGTTCTGTTCCCAAAACTTCCACACATTCGATGTTTGCTTGATTGCCTTGTTTCTGGGCATCCCCATAAACGACTTGCTACACATGACCTTGCCAGAGCTGACCCTTCAGCAGCGGTTTGATAATCAGCTACGGTTGCTGCGCTCCCAGGGCATGACCCAGAAGCAAGTAGCGGAATACATGGGTGTTTCGCTTGATACAATTAAGTCTATTGAACAAAAACGATGGAAAAAAGCTGCCGTATAACGAAACGCTCCCGTGCAAACGGGAGCGTTTATATTGATTTTCTACTCATATCACAGTATAATTAAATTAGGCAAACAGTTCGATAAACTTGAATTTGCCGCACATTAGTTTTTTTAGAAAGAGCAGATATTATGGAATTTAACGAAAAATTACAGGAACTGCGAAAGCAAAAAGGGCTTACCCAAGAAGAACTTGCAGAGGCT
>JAZOWR010000038.1:0-3338 GCA_045659345.1 Ructibacterium sp. | reverse complement strand
CTTTTTCCAAGGATTTGATGAAGAAATATAACATTCCCACAGCCGGTTATGAAGTGTTTGACAACAGCGCCGATGCGATTGCTTATCTCAAACAGCAGGATAAATTTCCTGTTGTTGTAAAAGCTGACGGGCTTGCATTGGGCAAGGGCGTCATTATTGCTCAAACCCTTACCGAGGCAGAAACTGCTGTTCACGAAATCATGGATGACAAGGTGTTTGGAGCCGCAGGGGGCAAGGTTGTAATTGAAGAATTTTTAGTAGGTCCGGAGATTTCCGTGCTTGCCTTTACCGACGGAAAGGTAGTTAAGCCCATGGTTTCTGCCCAAGATCATAAGAGGGCCTACGACAATGACGAGGGTTTGAATACCGGTGGCATGGGGACTTTCTCTCCAAGCCGAATTTACACACCGGAGCTTGCAGAGGAATGTATGAACAACATCTTCCTCCCCACTATAGATGCTATGAACAAAGAGGGCCGCACTTTTAAGGGGGTTCTGTATTTTGGATTAATGAAAACCGCTGATGGTGTCAAGGTGATTGAATACAACTGTCGCTTTGGAGATCCGGAAACTCAGGTTGTTCTTCCCAGATTAAAGACCGACCTTTATGATATCTTCAATGCTGTGATTGACGGAAATCTGGCTGATATTGAGATTGAATGGGAAGACAACGCTGCTGTATGTGTAGTTCTTGCTTCCGGCGGCTATCCGCAAAAGTACGAAAAGGGTTATCCCATTGAGGGCATCAAACAAGCAGAAAGCCTGGGAGCTATGGTGTTCCACGCCGGAACTGTATACGAAGATGGTTGTTTTAAAACCAACGGCGGCAGGGTACTTGGAGTAACCGCTATCGGTAGTAATCTGGATGATGCCATCAAGCAAGCCTATACTTTTGTAGATATGATTTCTTTTAAAGATATGCACTTTAGAAAGGATATCGGCATCAAGAAAAATCAATAAAAAATGAACCATAAACGGCTATTGAAAAAGAATAGCCGTTTTTCTGTTTTTTAGTGAAAAAACCTTGCTATTTCTTATTAATTATAGTATAATAGTTTGATGCGTATTACATTAGAAGGAAAGCAGGTTATTGCATGAAGAACAGATTAACTCTTCCCCTGGTTCCATTACGGGGACTGACTATATTTCCGGGCATGTCACTCCACTTTGATGTGGGTCGGCCTAAATCCATTGCTGCCGTCCGGCATGCTATGGAAGAGGACAAGCTCATCTTTTTGTGCTACCAAAATGATATCACTGTAGACGAGCCTCTGCGCGAAGATCTTGCAACAGTTGGAATGGTTGCTGAAATCAAACAAATCTTAAATCTGCCGGATGGTAATATCCGCATTCTTGTAGAAGGTCACAGCCGAGGTCGAATCACCCGGTTTATGGATACCCCCCAGCTTGCTACGGTTAATGTAGCTAAATTACGGGATATTCCATGCAAAGACGAACTTCATGCACAGGTTTTGGTGCGTCGGCTTTTTCATTTGGTGGAAAAGTTCTTGGAATTATACGATCGCTTTAGCCCGGAAGCGTTACTCTCTCTTCTCTCCATGGAAGACCCCGGAGAGATGGCAGATGTTATTGCTTCTACCATCCCACTCAAACCCCAACTAAAGCAGGAAATTCTTGACGCCGTTGATGTTGACGAAAGATTAGAGCGATTGATTGCTATTATTGAACACGAGACCCAATTGCTTGAACTTGAAAAAGAAGTCATGGATAAAGTTCAGAATAATCTGGACCAAAATCAGCGGGATTACATGCTAAGAGAAAAATTACATGTAGTGCAAGAAGAGCTCGGTCAGGATGATGCTGTAGATGCTGACATCAAAAAGTTTCGAGCAGAGATATCCTCTCGCAATCTTCCGAAAATGGTTTCAGAAAAGTTAGATGAAGAAATTACCCGTCTAACCAAAACTCATCCGTTTTCCCAAGAATACGGCGTTGTACAGAACTACATCGAAACCGTGCTTGCCCTACCATGGGAAAAGAAAACCGAAGATTGTTTGGATTTGACATTAGCAAAGAAGGTTCTTGACCGTGACCATTGCGGACTTGAGAAGGTAAAGGAACGAATCTTAGAATACATTGCTGTCCGCAAGCTTTCAGGTCAGCCAAGGAGCAACATTTTGTGCCTGGTCGGCCCCCCGGGTGTCGGCAAAACCTCTATTGCCCGTTCTCTTGCCGAAGCACTTGGCAGAAAGTATGCTCGAATCAGTTTAGGTGGTGTCCACAATGAGGCAGAGATCCGCGGTCATCGCAAGACCTATGTAGGTGCTATGCCCGGCCGTGTTATGGACGCCTTAAAACATGCTGGTTCCAATAATCCGCTGATGCTCTTTGACGAGGTTGATAAGATGTCCAGAGATTACAGCGGAGATCCCGCCTCTGCCATGCTTGAAGTCTTTGACCCGGAACAGAATAAGACTTTTCGCGACCACTATGTTGAGATTCCCTTTGACCTATCTCAGGTTCTGTTTATAGCAACCGCAAACTCACTTGACACTGTACCCAAACCCCTGCTTGATCGTATGGATGTTATTGAAATTTCAGGTTATACTTTGGAAGAGAAGCTGGATATTGCCAAGAAACATCTAATCCCCAAGCAGAGACAACTTCACGGTTTAAAGTCATCGCAGATAAAATTTACATCCACCGTGCTTCCTGCCCTGATTAACGGGTATACACGGGAGTCCGGCGTGCGGTCATTAGAACGAAGGATTACCGCAATCTGTCGAAAAACCGCAATGAAGCTGGTAGATGGCAACACAGAATCGGTTTCGGTAACCGCAAAAAACCTAACTGATTTTTTGGGTAAACAAATCTATCATTTTGACAAAATTTCTTTGAAAAATGAAATTGGTCTGGTAAATGGACTTGCATGGACTGAAAGCGGTGGCGATACTCTTTGTGTAGAGGTCAATACCATGCCCGGCAGCGGAAAACTGGAGCTGACCGGTAACCTTGGCGATGTAATGCAGGAATCTGCTAAGGCTGCTCTAAGCTTTGTCCGCTCCAATACATTCCGTTTTAACATTGCTCAAGACTTTTATAAAAACACCGACATTCACATCCATGTGACCGAGGGTGCGATTCCCAAGGATGGTCCATCTGCCGGCATTACTATGGCAACAGCTATCGTTTCTGCCTTGTCCGGCCGTCCGGTAAATCGTTATGTTGCCATGACCGGAGAGGTGACCTTAAGAGGTCGAGTCCTCCCGATTGGCGGCTTAAAGGAAAAGACGCTTGCCGCATTTCAAATGGGAATCAAAACAGTAATTTGTCCGGATGGGAACCGCTCGGACTATGAAGAATTACCACAAAAAATAA
>JAZOWR010000037.1:0-3065 GCA_045659345.1 Ructibacterium sp. | reverse complement strand
TTTTGTAATCGGTGGAAACAATGTTGAAGCCTTCCGGAATTCCCGAATCGCCCCCTCACGGCTGGGCGTTGAAATGAGACAGTACCAAAACGGCAGAAAGATCGGATAAACCACACCGGGCCGGGTAACCGGCCCACCACTTGAAAGGAGAAAGCTATGAAAGCCACCTACAGAATCGAGAACACCCCTGATAATTTAATCCAAAAGGGATTTGAAAAGCATTATGTATGGTTCCTCTTGGATGGTCATTGCGACTTTGAATATGAACGCAGAGCAAAATGCTTTTATCGCACTCTTAAAGAAGCGGAAGCCGCCGGCAAGCGTTACCTCAAGAAGATGAAGAAGAACGGCTTTGAAGTATAAGCCGAACAGACCTGACCTATCGGGGATACGGGGAGAAAGGAATTGACATGGCTTTTGTTCAGTGCAAAGACTGCATATACGGTGACTGCTACGGCGGCAAGGTAAGAAGTTGCCAGCAATCACCGGACATTGGCACAGTGCTCATCGTGACAGACGATTTTTTCTGCTTCACAAGAGGTAAAAGCAGAAAAGAATGGCGTGAAGAATTCGAGAAAGAAACCGGAAAGGATTGCGAACCATGAAAGAATTCTTTGTGATGTGGGACGGGGCAAGCCTGGGCAAGAGCTTATGCGGAACGCTTTTCCTTGAGGATCTTGATAGAATCTTCTCCCTGTACTATTACGGGGTAACGCCCTGAACAACTGCATAAAACAAAAAAGGGGTCTGTAGCAAAAATCAATCTGCTACAGACCCCTTTTCTTTCGCTTGTATTCGCTTTTTGTTCTGCCCCTTCCGCTAACCCTCGGAAACTATAAAAATATCGTGTTGGCTCTCCTGTGGCTTCCGTGGGCAGAATAAACAGCTTTTTAGTCAACAACGGTCAAGTCAGACTTTCTGACCGCCGCAATGACAACGCCATTGTGAGTGACCACAACACGATCACAGTTGATTTCAAGAACCTTCATGTCCCAATCGTAGACGAAGGATGCAAGGCTTCCACCGTTGAAATCCTTTGCACCCTTGCGAAGACGGACAGTGCTGCCGATCTTGATTTCTTTCTTCTCAGGTTCGGGAGCCGGGGCAGGGGTAGATTCGGGAACTGTTGCAGAATTTGCGACAGCTTTGCCACCCTTGGTGGTAATGATTGCATCAAATCCAGCGGCCTTGACTTTTGCAAGCTGTTCCTCTGCATACTTCTTGGCCTTATATGCACCGATCTGCACACGATACCACCCGGAGCCATAGACAATATATGTCTCAAAACCTGCCTTTCTCAGCTCGGCAGCAACAATCTCTGCACTTGCTTTCTCACGGCAAGCGGAAACCTGCACACGGTAGCGGACAGTTTCGGGATCCGTCTTTTCCTCTTCGGGTTCCGCTTCGGTAGTGATGCCATGCATGGCGTTCATAACATCCTTGCGGAATCCGTCCATGGTATAGCCTGTCTTCAGACCGTCCCACAGGTGTTCAGGGTCACCGTGGTTGGATCCAATGCCTCTCTTATAGCATTCCTTGTGGGAGAGGATGACACCATCTTCCAGGGGATTCCACCCGTAGTGGTTGCACAGCTCCGCAAACAGCTCTACAGCATAGGCATAGGTTTTGATCACATGGTCACGGGCCTTGTCAAAGTCCTTGATAATGAGCTTGTAGCCGTTCTTTGCATCATAAGCGATGCAAGAAGGCTCAGTCATTTCAATACCCATATGGGTGTTATTGACGGAACCGCCCCCGTGCCACATTCGGTAATTGTCCGGTGCAAGCTGATAACACTGACCATCAGCCTGCAAGACACGGTGAACAGATGCTTCCACATTGGGGTTGTCGAAATAGTCACCGAACACCTTTGCAGAGGGTTGAGGCGTACCAACGGAGTGGAGCACTGCCCCAAGAGGCCCACGCTTCTGAAATTCCACATACCGGGAATCAGCCTTTTCTGCATTCTTTTGGTACGCCTGATTTTTTGTAATGTAACGACCAATATGTTTGATCATTTTTTGTTCCACTCCTTTTTCTTTTTTACTTCTTAGGCTCTGTGTAAGTCATGGCCTGTTCACTATCTCCAACGCCTGCAGTGGTAGGGTCTGTAACGACACCAAGGATGACAAGGATGCTGAATATAGCATTTACTACGGCCATCAGCTTGTTCCCAAGTTCACCAAGGTCAACAGAGAACCCGAACACTTCTGCAACGACCTGAATCAGAAGCAGGATTGCAGGGATAATTGCAAACCAAAAACCCTTGTGCTTGATTCGTACCATCCAGTTAATATTTTTCATTTAAATCATCCTTTCTTATTAGGTAATGACTTCCCAAGACATGACCTCTTTGTGGATCTTGTCTATGAAAGAGTTTCCTTTGAGTGATTTGTATGCTTCGTACAGCATCACAAAATTTTCAAGCTCATACTGTCGGATTTTCTCGGTGTCTTTGTGACGGTAATAAATCCGTAGCATTTCGCTCCTGAGTTGGCATCTTGTCCCGTCTGCAATCTTCCGAATGCTCACGATAACGGGAACGATCACGCCCAAAAGAACGCCGATTTCACCGATCAGCGTTGCAATAGTTGTAAGATTCATTTGACATCCTGCCTTTTATCACACTAATTAAGACCGGGCATATATACAAGCCTTGCTCCGTACATGGAGGAAGCATCTGTGTCATGCTTCGTCACATCGAGGGAGAAAAGCCCGGCATATTGATCCTCATCGCATTGACCGCCGAAAAGGGGAACAAATGCCGTAGAGGAAGAAGCAGAAGCCGACACATAATAGTCACCTGTGATTCCATTGGTGTTTCCATTGAGTCCACCGCCCTGGACCTCTACAGGATAGAAGATCCAATCGACATCTGCGACATAGGCGAATCTTGTGATATAGCCTGCTTGTCCGGTCTTAAAGGGGATCTTCGTTGACTTGCCGTCAATATAGACAGAGGTGCTCTTGCAAGTGATGTTGTCGAGGAATGTCATCGCATTGCCGAACAGGTTCTCTTCCCCACGATAAGATACATAGCCGTTAACTACACCGGATTCGTTGCC
>JAZOWR010000036.1:0-1827 GCA_045659345.1 Ructibacterium sp. | reverse complement strand
GGAGCTTTTGTAATTAAATATCTTGAGAAAATATATATGGTCTAAGTGTTCCTGCAAGGTAGAGAGAGCCACAGATACAGATAATGCCATTTTTGGGTGCCATACTTAACATTCGGCGCAACGCCTGTTCGGGGACCTTTTCTTTCGCTACCTCTTCCATCTTATTGTTATGAAAAGCAGACGCAAGAGTTTCGGTGGAACAGCAGCGAGGCATCGGGAGCTCTGTGACTACAACCCCTTGTGCATATTTTGATAGAATTTCTACGCAAGCGGCATAGTCTTTGTCCTCCATCATGGCGACACAGAAA
The DNA here is from genome assembly GCA_045659345.1 of Ructibacterium sp. Lineage (GTDB taxonomy): Bacteria > Bacillota > Clostridia > Monoglobales > Monoglobaceae > Ructibacterium. Next base: position 1,519 of record JAZOWR010000036.1, on the reverse strand, counting down.
TAAATGGGACGATTTTTCTTCTTTAATGCCATGCAAAGTTCTTGAATTGCCTGAGGGTTGTGTGCGCCGTCCAAAATAATTCGATCGCCTATTTGTTCAAAACGAGAAGGGTTTTGAGCATGTTTAAGACCATGAAATATTGCATCATCTGAGATATGCCACCCTTGATTTTGTAATACCTGTATCGTTTTTAGTACTGTTGCGGCGTTGTAGATTTGAAACTCTCCCTGTAACCCTAGGGGGTATGTGACATGGTTAAGCTGCATCCCTTCTTTGGTAGGAGTGGGAACATCTGCAATATATAGCGGACAAGACTTTTTTTGAGCCTCCTCCATGATGACCGCCAAAGCCTCCTCTTCTTGCAGCGGATAGCTGACAACAGGTGAATGTTGTTTTATAATTCCACATTTTTCTCTAGCAATTGCAGCGTAGGTTTCTCCGAGGTACTGTGTGTGATCAAGACCGATTCTTGTGATAACACTGACTAGGTTTTCGGGAATAATATTAGTTGCATCCAATCGTCCACCAAGGCCGGTTTCCAGGATAACAATATCCGGCTTGTTTCTTTCAAACCAACACAGCGCAGCGGCTGTATCCAAGGCAAATTCAGAAACAGGGGTTTCATATCTTTCAATTTTAGCTTTAAGCATAGTAATGATTTCAGCAAGGTCTTTGTCAGGAATTACGGTGTTATTTAGTTGAATACGCTCGTTAAATCTTTCAATATATGGTGAGATAAATAAACCTGTTTTATATCCGGATTCATGTAAAATTTTGCTTAGCATTATCGCAGTTGATCCTTTTCCATTTGTTCCTGCAATATGTACAAATTTTAACTTTTTTTCCGGGTTACCGCAGTAAATTAAAAGTTTTTCCAATAACTGGTTTCCGAGTTCTCTGCTAAATTTAGGTGTTTGATGAATATATTGGAGTGCTTCGGTGTAATTCATGGTATCTCCTTTTTCCAATCTTCCGTGTTGGCATTGTTTTATTGATGTTATTATAGCAAGCAAAAAAAATGGTGTCAAGAATCCGGATGAATCAGAAAACTTATTTCGTGAAATTTGTTTATAAAAAGAGAATCTTGTCATTTTGCTGCTATATTTTTATAGAAAAGAAAAAAGTGTAAAATTTTTCCAATTATTTTTGCAAAACCTATTGACAAAATTTGTAAATTGAGTTTATAATCTAGATACAAAAGAAAACTGACCACGAAATATCCAAAGGAGTGTGTAAAAATGCAAGGACAAATTTCACAAAAAACACGAGTTTTAATTGCCGACGATAACAGAGAGTATGTAGAAGTGCTAACGGAATACTTAAAAACAAACCCTCGTATTGAAATAGTTGGTTCGGCGTATGATGGAAACGAGGCTCTGAGTATGATTCGGATGACAGAACCTGATGTCTTGATACTGGACATGGTTATGCCCAATCTTGACGGCATTGGTGTGCTGGAGCGGCTGCAAAACCTAAAATTAAGCAAACGCCCCAAGGTGCTGGTGGTCAGTGCGGTATT